>JACAFF010000002.1 GCA_013388455.1 Nitrospirota bacterium | reverse complement strand
GCATTGTATCGTGAAATCATGCTTGCCCTCGGATACAAAAACAACAAGGTGCAGTTCTTAGAGCTTTCTACAATCATGCCATACTCTGAGATTAAAACCTTAAAGAATCAGGATCTGATAGCAAAGGCACTCCTTTACCGTGCTGGATTTTCAAAGGATAAGGATGGATTATCAAAGGACTTTAATTTCTCTCTTAAAATGGATAAATCTGTCTGGAATTATAAAGATGTAAGGCCGATAAACTTTCCTGAGAACAGAATCAAAAATATATCTGTCTTTTTAGCAGAATCTTGCAAGGCTGGAGGTCTCGAAAACATTTTCAGAAAAAGAATTGAAGAAAATTACACAAGTCAACTAAATAAACACAAGGCGATAAAGATTGTCCAAAAGATCGTCTCTATTGATGGCATTGGAAAACAAAGAGCCCTTGAAATCCTCTTTAATATTATATTGCCCTTTTACATTGTATTATTTGAGAGAGAAGGTCAAAAGCAATATATTGATTTTATCGAAAGGCTCTATGAACTCCATCCGCCTCTTTCAGATAACACAATAACGCGGGCTATGAAAGCTAAATTAAAAGGAGCACCAACTATCGGTTCAGTAAAGCAATACATGGGACTTATAGAACTTTACAATCAAGAACATGGGGCTAGTGGAGATGATACCTGATATTATTGACAATAGCTCACCCAAAAAGACACTCTCTAATGTCCTCAATGAGCTTATCAGACCTGAAAGCAAAGTCTATATAGCCTCAGGCTATTTCAATTTAAGTGGTTTTAAACTTCTCAAGGACAGGCTTAAAGATGCTGCTGAAGTTTCGATAATAATAGGAAGGGCACTAGGCCCCAAAGACATCTATGCATCTGAGGTATTTCTCGATGAACTTCGTCACGAGGCCGAATCCAGTATGGACAGCCCTCACGCAAGGAGTATAGTTCAGGAATTTCTCGAATGGTTAGATAAGGATAATGTCAACTTCAGAATCTACAATAAGCATTTTTATCATGGAAAGACCTATATTGTAGAAGGGATTCCAGTTATTGGTTCTATAGGTGTAGTAGGGTCTTCCAATTTTACAGAGGCAGGTCTTACACATAATACAGAATTGAATACTGTCCAAAAACAGGAAAGTGCAGTTTCAGAGCTAAAAAAGGTCTTTGAACGTATATGGAATGAAGGAGAAGATTATAAGGAAGATTTAAAAGACCTCTATATGAGGTTTACAGAGACATACTCCCCTTATGAGATTTATTTAAAGACCCTTTATAGCTATTTTGAGGACAAATTTGCCTCGGTATCTCCAGAAGATAATATTCCTAGCCCTATAATACTATCTGATTTTCAAAGGGATGGCTACCTGTCAGCCCTCGATATCTTTGAGAGATACGGCGGTGTGCTTCTATCTGATTCTGTAGGTCTTGGAAAGACATATCTTGCATTGAGAATATTAGATGATTTCGCCTACAGGCTAAGGCAAAAGGCCCTTATAATCTGCCCTGCACAGCTTAAGGGAATTCTATGGGAACCAAAACTTAGAGATGCTGGGATCAGAGCAGATATTGTAAGTAGAGAAACAGTAAGCAGGGTCTTGCCACTTGAACAGTATGCTGATTACGATCTTATAGTTGTTGATGAATCCCATAATTTCAGAAACAGCAACACAAACTGCTGGAAAAATCTTTTTTCCATATTAATACAAGGGAAGTCTAAAAAGCTGGTTTTAATTACTGCCACCCCGGTCAATAATAGCGTCTTTGACCTTTACAATCAGATCAGACTTATTACAAAGGACAGGGATGATTACTTCTCTGTAGCAGGAATACAGAGCCTCTGGGGACATTTCTTAAAGGCTGATGTAAACAAAGACACGCTCTATGACCTGCTTGACGAAATAGCAATCAGGCGAAGTAGGCCATTTATAAGAAAATATTATCCATCAGCTTTGATAGATGGTGAACCTGTGAAGTTTCCTGAGAGAAAGTTATATGAAGTCCGTTACAATCTTGAGAAGACTTACAAGGGTCTATATGATGAGTGTGCTAAAACTATAGAGAACCTCACACTTGCAAGCTACAACATCGAGGCTTATAGAAAAGAGATGATAGGCAAACAGATTGAACTTTTCGAGACACTCAAAGGTACACTCCTCGGAAAGGGATGGAAAGAAAATGATGCCCAGAAATTTCTTATGGTATTAGGAAGAAACGAGGCTGTTATAGCAATCCTGAAGATGATGCTTCTTAAGAGGCTTGAATCAAGTATTCCAGCTTTCAAAATAAGCATAAAGAGGCTAATTGACTTTCAGGAAAAATTTCTCGAAGTCTTTGAGAAAGGAAAATTGCTTAGTAAAGACAAATATAGAAAGTTTTATTTATCCAATGAAAGCGATGATTTGGCAGAGGAAGAGACAATTTCCCTTGAGGAACTCCCTTCAATAAAGGCAGAGGATTATGAGACAGAGAAAATAAAGACATTTGTCAATCTGGATATTAAAATCCTGAAAGAGATATATAGCAAAATCGAAGATATTTCAGCAGTGGATGATGATAAGTTACAGGTTCTGAGAGAGATACTCAAGAACAACCTTAAGGGCAAAAAGGTTCTCATATTCGGATATTTCAAAGACACTATGAGATACCTTCACAAACAATTAGGTGGTAATAAAGCATGGCTTGAAAAAGATGCCCCGATTAATGAGAAAGAATTAATAACCGATTTTCTCAATAATATCAATCTTTCACATAATGAGATAAGTATTACTGACAGTGATATACCACCGGAGGACAGAAAGAAAAGAATAATTGCATTTTCACCAGAATCTAATAACCGCCCTGATATTATGGGAACGGATGAAGAAATCCATATCCTTTTAAGCACAGATGTCCTTTCTGAGGGACAAAATCTCCAAGATGCAGATACAGTAATAAATTACGACCTGCCCTGGAATCCTGTCCGTCTTATTCAGAGAATTGGAAGAATCGACAGGCTAAAATCTAAACATGACTTTGTTCATATCTACAATTTTTTTCCTGAGGACGCATTAGAATCCTTATTAAAACTGATGGAACGCTTATACAAAAAACTCGATGCCATTAATCGGAGTGTCGGGCTTGATGCCTCAACAATAGGTGAGACACCAAATCCAAAAGAATTTGGTTATGTCCACCAACTTTATGAGGGGAAAGCTGAAGTTCTTAATGAATTAGAAAATCTCTCAGAACTTGCCATCGGTGAATTTTTAAAAGAAGAGGTTCTTAAATATTTACAGGATATCGGGGAGGAGAGAATTAAAAGAATTCCTCATGGTATGGGGAGCGGGCTCAAAAGACCAGGGCATCATGGGCTTTTTGTATCCTTTAAAGATAGTTCCAGACATCATTGGTGTTATTACGACTTTAAAAATAAAAAAATCTCAGAAGATAAGCTTAACGTTATAAGACTTATTAGATGCAGAAGGGATGAAGAAAGAACTGAGCTGGATTTTGATCCCTATGAGATAATAGAAAAAGTGAGGTCTCATATTATTTCACGTCTGAGAACTGCAAAGTTAAAACCTCCTAAATTAAAAAGCCCTCAAAACCATGTTGTTAACTGGCTGCAATGCCTAAGTGGTAATGTAAGAAATGAATTAATGGAATACTTTTCAACTCCTTTGCCGGACATTTACCTTCGTGAACTAAGGAAAATATGGGCTCAAAGAGGACTTTCAGAGGAAGCCTTATTAACAAGCCTGAAAACTTTTAAAGAGAACCATCCTGTCCAGCCCCAAGAAGAAAAAGAAATTTCTTCAGAGGAACCTGAGCTAAAGCTTGTTTCATATATGGGGATAATGGGATAAAAGAAAAACTTCGCAAAACCGATTGGCTCATTGATCAGATAGTATATAAACTTTATGGTTTGACTGAAGAAGAAATCAAAATCATTGAGGGTTCAAAATAATATAGGACTGTTAGTGATAAATCGATAAATTCCTATCTTGACAATAAATCATTTTAGTGTTGTAATAATATTACAACAGAGAAAGGAGGTGTTTTAATATGCAGACACCCCTGTTTGGAGAATTTTTTAAGAAGAAGAGGATTGCGTTGAGGAAGACTCTTAGACAATTTTGTGCTGAAAATAATCTTGACCCCGGCAATATTAGCAAACTTGAAAGGGGTTTGTTACCACCACCACAAGGCAGCGAAAAACTTAAAGAATATGCGAGATGCCTACAGCTCAAAAAGGGATCAGACGATTGGTATAAATTCTTTGATCTTGCTTATGCAAGTGCTGGACGTATTCCCGAAGAGATACTCTCTAATAGAAAATTATTGTCAAAATTACCATTAGTTTTTAGAACTCTAAGGGGGCAGAAATTGACCAAAGAACAATTGAATCAGTTGGCACAAAAACTTAAGGAAGTATAAATATAAATGAAAGAGCCCCATTTCTCGCCTCCCATTCTTTCATGCGAAGATATTAATACCTATGCAGAAGATTTTTTAAGAGATCATCACGCAGATAATACGTTACCTATTCCTATAGAAGAAATCCTTGAATTTGATTTGGGTTTAGATATTGTTCCCTTCCCATCATTGCAAAGAGATTTCGATATTGACGGTTTTATATCGGGAGATTTAACATGCATATATGTTGATGATTTCATTCACCAGAATCGTCCTTCCAGATACCGCTTTACCCTTGCACATGAGATTGGTCATCTTGTCTTACACAAGGATTTAATAGAAAGTTTTCGTCCTTTAAGCATTGGAGACTGGAAAAATTTTGTACTGCAGGTCGATGATGAAGTTTATGACTGGTTAGAATGGCAGGCCTATACATTTGCCGGACTGTTGCTGGTGCCAAGAAGATTTCTGTCAAAAGACTTTTCATTACAAATAGAAGCCTTAAAAAGTAAGATAGAACTTGTGAAATCAAAGAATCTACCAAAAGATTCCTATCAAGAATATATCGTCAATGCAGTTGCCAACAAATTAATCAGAACTTATGATGTTTCAATCTATGTTTTAATAAAACGTATTTCAAAAGAAATCGAAAAGGGCATATTTACTATTCCATGAGACATAATGGCTAATGATAATAGTGAATCCAGATTTGTTCTTTCAATGAGATGCATTTCATTTCAGGAGCGCCCGTCAGGAATAAAATTGAACCTAGGTTAATAGCAATAATTGAGGTGCTTTCACGAATAACCAAACTTGTAAATAAGAGACTTATTAAGGAAGAACAACTTGGCAGAATGTTCAGTGTGGAAACCGGACCAACGTTTAATGATGCAAGCAAAATCTATCAAAAAGATCTCGAAGAAGCACAACCGGTTATAGAAAGACTTGTCGATCTTTTCTTGAGAATAAATACCACACGCCAAGCAGAACTTGCATCTACTGTACATTTCGCTGCGCAATCACTACAAAAAAATATGATAGAGAACCCTCAGAAATAGATGTTTTAAAAGCAGTAACGGAATGGAAACAAAAAAGAAAACCCTCTTTTGATAAATCTGAAATAACAAAAACAATCCAAAACCTCGCCTCATTAGGATTTTTAACAGTCAAACCAAGTAAAGATTTGCCAATACAAGAGGAAGCTTTAGTCTAAGAGCACCAAGTTTATTGAGGAAATGAGGGTCAGACCTTCAAAATTCATTTATAAGATAAATTTGTGTATTCTTGTTAAGAAGCATAATGAAATATCGTAGATAATCTTTTCCTCACATCAGGCAATTGAAAATAACGGGGTCAGACTTGTTTATTACAAATTTATAGATGACATGCTATCTTGATGCATGGCAAGGAAGCCGAGGATAGAATATGAAGGAGCGTTTTATCATGTCATCACCTGTGGGAATCAACGCCAGAGGGTATTCAAAGGGGATGATGATTTTCAGAAATATATCAGCCTCTAAAAATTCCTCAGGGTATAAACCAGAGTTACGCAATGTATTACAACAGGAGATACAGAACTGTTGGGCATTTATTTCAGCAAGGGAATTTGGGTATAAGTATAAATAAATAGCATTCTTTCTTCAAAAAGACCCCTCGGTTATCACCAGATATTTGAAAGAAGGAGAAACCTTTAAAGCGGATATGGAAAATGTTTTAAATATGCTAAATGAAAAGACAATTTGCAATAAACAAGTCTGACCCCATTCGTTTAGCATCTTACAAGTCTCTATCGATTGGGCAGCTTCTTATTATGAAACTCCCGAAGGTCAGAAGACCTTATCACAGAGAAGTAGCATAGTAGAATGGGTGATTGCTGAAGCAAAGTGTTTTCATGGATTAAGACGAGCAATATGCAGGGGGTTAGAGAAAATGAAGATCCAGACATTGATGATAGCTACAGTACAAAATCTAAAAAGGCTTATAAAAATAATATTTCCTCAGGTAAGAGATTCATTAAACAAAACGAAACAAATCTTTGACATATTAATATTTAAAACCAATACTTGCTTGAACTGACTTCGGCAACAGGCTCTTATTTTACGCTACCCTTGTAAAATCCCTTTGTAACGAATGGTATTCAAGAGGTCGTCGATTTGATATACTTTATAGAATTATGAGAATAGGGATACCACAGGCGCTTTTATATTTCAGATATGGCAATTTATGGAAAAGGTTTTTTTCCACAATGGGAGCAGAGGTTGTTGTGTCTCCAGAGACGACGGATGAGATGCTTTCTGATGGAATAAGGCACAGTGTTGGTGATATATGTCTTCCAGTAAAGTCTTTTTTCGGTCACGTGCTTGCATTAAAAGATACAGTGGATTATCTTTTTATTCCAAGAATGATAAGGATAGAGAAAGACTCATATCTCTGCCCGAAATTCCTTGGTTTGCCTGATATGGTAAGAGCTGCTATACGAAATCTACCACCGGTTATTGATAAAGAATTTAATATAAAAGAAAAACCACTTATAACATTTTTGCAGGAGGTGTGGAATGCACTACAATTCAGAAGAAAATTTTTTCTTCCAAATGATTTTACTTTTGATGAACACCTTCCTGAATACGTAACATTCTCTAACAAAGAAAAAACATGGAATATTACAGTTGGAATAGCAGGTAGACCATATATGGTTTTCGATCGGTGCCTGAACAAGGGCATTATCAGTCATTTACATAAGATGGAAGTTAATGTAGTCTATCATAATCCTGAAGATAATTATATTAACGAAACAATGAACATGCTACCCAAGTGGGTTTATTGGAGTATGGGAAAAGAAATTGTTTCATCTGTAAGAAGGATGTTAGATGATGATATAATTGATGGTATTATACTTATTTCAAATGCAGGATGTGGACCGGATTCTTTTATTACAGAACTTTCAGAACACTCTTTTTCTAACAAAAAAAAGCCTTATATGAATCTTATTCTTGATGAACATTCATCTAATGCTGGACTCCAGACAAGGATAGAAGCATTTGTGGATATGATAGAGAGAAATCAGAACAAAAGACAATAAAGATGAAACTTACAGTACCACATATGGGGCTTCTTGCGAATGCTTATACCAATGTTCTTCGAGAACATGGAGTTAATATGCATCCACCCCCTAAGCCTACTATAAAAACGCTAAATCTCGGGGTGAGATATTCTCCTGAATATGCATGCCTTCCTTTCAAGATTAACCTGGGGAATATGATCGAAGCCCTTGAAGAAGGAGTAGACTCAATCCTTATGCCAGGTGGCTATGGGCCCTGCCGTTTTGGTTATTACAGTGTCATACAAGAAAATATACTAAGAAGGCTCGGATATAACTTCAGTATGACACGAACAGACAACCCTGACAGCCTTGCTGATATGATAAAAACTATTCGGAGTATTAGTAATATAAAATCAAAAAAGGATGGTTATCTTGTCTTTTACCTCATACTTATGCGTATGGCTGCATTTGATAAGATAGAATCTCTTTATTTCAGAATAAAACCAAGAGAGATAAATCGTGGTGAAACGGACAGGGCATACACAGAATGTGTAAAGATAATTGAAGAATCAAAAGGATATCTAAAACTTTTAAAAGCATTTAATCAGGCAAATTCAATAATGAAAGATGTGAAAATTGATAGAAAATGTAGACCGCTAAAAATCGGCATACTTGGTGAGATCTTCGTAATAATTGAGCCTTTTGCAAATATGGACGTTGAGAGAAAACTCGCAAGGATGGGGGTGGAAGTCGTCCGAGGGGTATGGCTTAGTGATTGGCTGAATGACAGGTTCAGATTCAAACCATTCAAACCCCATCAAAACAGGCTATCATGTAAATGGGCATATCCATATCTGAAATACCCATCAGGTGGTGAAAGCATTGAGACTGTCGGAAAGACATTGAAATTTTATAAGGAAAAGATTGATGGAGTTATCCATATTATGCCATTTACCTGTATGCCCGAACTTGTTGCCTCAACAATATTACAACGGATAAGCAACGATTTGAATTATCCTATTCTATCACTGACATTTGATGAACATGTTTCAGAGGCAAATTTACAAACAAGACTCGAGGCTTTTGTTGATCTTCTTGAGAGGAAAAAGAAGAAAAAAGAGATAGTATATGCATGGTTATCTGGGAATTGATGTAGGTTCGGTTACAACAAAGCTCGTGCTTTTGAGTGAAGAAGGTGAACTTCTCTGGGGGACTTACCGAAAGACCCTTGGACAACCTATTAGGGTTCTTCAGGCTGCTTTAGCAAAACTACACAAGGAACTTTCCCCATCTATACACGGAGTAGGTGTTACAGGAAGTGGAAGAGGACTTGCTGCACATCTAATAGGAGCAGATATTGTAAAGAATGAGATTACGGCTCATGCGATCTCTGCTATTAAGCACCACTATAATGTACAGACAATTATAGAGATAGGTGGTCAGGACTCAAAACTTATTATAATAAGGGACAATGTAGTAGTAGATTTCTCAATGAATACAGTATGCGCAGCAGGGACAGGTTCTTTTCTGGAACATCAGGCATCAAGGCTTGGCATGGGAATAGATGAATTCGGGAAAAGTGCTTTGCATGCTACAGCACCTGTTAGAATAGCAGGAAGATGTACTGTTTTTGCAGAGTCAGATATGATTCATAAACAACAGATGGGACATAATCTTGAGGATATTATTGCAGGGCTATGTGATGCTCTGGTTCGCAACTATCTTAACAATCTCGCAAGAGGCAAGGAAATGCGAGAGCCGATTCTATTTCAGGGCGGAGTTGCAGCAAATCCGGGCATAAAGGTGGCTTTTGAACGTGAGCTGAAAAAAGAAATTATTATCCCGAGACATTTTTCACTAATGGGTGCCATTGGAGCTTCTTTGCTGGCACTTGAAATGAAACCACGAAAAACAAAGTTTAAGGGATTCAAGGTTTTTTCTCATCATCTAACAAGTAGCAGTTTTTACTGTGATGGCTGTCCAAATAATTGTGGTGTTATTGAGATAAAAGATGGTGAAGAAGTGATAGCAAGATGGGGAGACAATTGCGGTAAATGGTCGTCTTTGGAAGAGACCATATTAAAATGAACTTGAAAAAATTAATATTAATTATAGCTCTTGTAGTCTCATTATGCTTTTACATAAAGGCAAATGCAATTGCTGATACTCTAACAAAACTTATAGAATTACAAAGAACAATTAAGACGATTAAAGCAGAATTCATACAGGAAAAATATTCTGAATTACTTGATAAACCGATAACTGCAAATGGGACTTTTTTCTTCGCATCCCCTGATAAATTTGTATGGGACTATAATGAGGGATTAAAGGTTGTATCTAATGGAGAGAAAGTATTAATTTATTATAAAGACATAAAAGAAGCAGACATCGGAGATATTGAAAGCGTTCCTTCACTTCCGGCAGGATTTTCTCTCGAAAAGCTCAAAGAAAGATATCGTATAGAAGTTATCCAGTCATCTTCAAGCAGTAGTGTTGTCAAACTTACTCCACTGATCCCTTCAAGTATGATAAAAGAACTTCTGATTAAACTTGATGAAAAAGGAGTTCCATCAGATATAAAAATGATCGAAAGGACACAGGATAAGATTCATATAACGTTCCCTAAAAAAGAGTTTAATATATTCATACCTGATGAGACATTTAGCATTAGTGTGCCTGATGGGGTCAAAGTAAGAAAACGCACAAGATAAATTATACCTGCTGGAATCTGATGCATATGTGTTTTTCATACTAATAAAGAGCAAATTATTTTAAGTTAATAACTTTTACGCTATGAAAAAACGGGCAGTTATAACAGGAATAGGGGTAATCACAGCAATCGGTAAGGGGCTTTCTGAATACTGGAAAGCTCTGGAGAATGGCATTTGTGGAATCGGAGATGTAACTGTTTTCGATACCTCAGGATATAGAGGGAAACTTGCTGCTGAAGTTAAGGGGATAGAGGTTTCGGATTCGAGGCTTTCTCGGTGCGATATTCTGGGACTCATAGCGTGGGAAGAAGCAGCAAGGGACAGTGGTTTTGGAGATATTGATTATCCTCCTGAAAGAAAAAGTATTTGTATTGGCAGTGGATCGGGTGGATTATTGAATGCTGAGATATACAAGCGAGAAAAGAAAAAGAAAGGAAAAAGTAGGCCAGGTCTACTCGTCCCTTTTACATCTTATAGCTTTACAGACCTCCTCTCAGCGATTGCCGGAATCAGGGGAAGAAAAACTACTGTATCAACAGCTTGTTCCTCCTCTTCAACCGCTATTGGCATTGCTGCTGAATGGATAAAAAAAGGATTTTGTGATGTTGTGATTACAGGTGGCAGTGAATCTTTATCAGAAACAACTTATTCAGGATTTAATTCACTGAGAACCATAGATGAATTGCCGTGCAGACCATTTGATGCAGAAAGAAAAGGTATTTCACTTGGGGAAGGTGCAGCTATATTAATTCTTGAAGAATATAACAATGCCCGGAAAAGAGGAGCAAAGATTTACGGTGAGATTTCTGGATATGGTATTTCAGGTGATGCCTATCATGTAACTTCACCCCATCCTCAAGGCAAAGGTATTTTAATAGCACTTGAAATGGCTTTAAAATCAGCAGATATTAAAAAGGATGAGATTCAGTATATTAATGCCCACGGGACAGGCACACAGGCAAACGACCTCGCAGAGACAATCGCAATAAAGGATTTTTTTGGGAAAAGAGCTTATAGAATACCCATAAGTTCTACAAAATCCATGGTAGGACATTGCCTTGGTGCTGCAGGTGCGATCGAAGCTGTTGCTTCTTTAATGCCGATTAACAAAGGTATTATACCTCCCACAGTTAATTACAGAAATCCTGATCCTGAATGTGATCTCGATTATGTCCCTGTGGTCAGAAATATGTCTGTTAATACTGCATTAAGTCTTTCTCTGGCTTTCGCAGGAAATAATACTGCATTAATTATCAGGGGTATTGAATGATAGGTATTACCGGTATAGGTATTGTCAGTCCATATGGAATCGGGAAAGAAGCTTTCACATCAGGTGCCTTAGCAAGATCTGGTATTAATGAGTTCAATACTGGACATGAAACAAAAAGAGGGGGTTTTATTAGAGATTTTTATCCAAAACATATTATTCCTCCTATGAAACTTAGAAAAATGTCGAGATATTCTCAATTAGCACTTGTCTCTGCCATAGAAGCATGGAAAGATTCATCAATTCAAGGATATTATAAAACTTCAGACATAGGAGTAATTGTTGCAACAGGACTCGGAAGTGTGAGCAGTACAGATTTATTTTATGATGGACTTCTCGAAAAAGGACCTGATGAGACAAACCCCATACTTTTCCCGGAGACAGTTCAAAATATTGCTTCTGCACATATTTCGATCGAGTTCGGATTAAACGGTCCGAATACAACGTTCAGTCAAGCAGGAATAGCAGGTGAACAGGCAATCTTTTATGCGAGAGAGCTTCTGAATGATGGTCTTGCGGATGCTGTTATGGTAACTGGTTCTGATGAATTGACAGAACCGTTATTTGAAGGCATGAATATATTACGGATATTATCTAAAGGATCTTATCTTCGGCCTTTTGATATTAAAAGAGATGGCATACTTCCTGGAGAAGGGGCTTGTTCGCTTATTCTTGAACGAATCACTGATGCTTCAAAACGGGGAGCACATATTTACGGAGTTCTGGAGAACTTTGGTTTTTCAACTGAGGCTGTTGATAGATTTAATTATACATCAGCAGAATCTATGGCTTACGCAATCAAAGATGCTGTTCGTGATTTTTCTCCAGATCTGGTTATTGCTTCTGCAAATTCTTCTATAGAACTTGATTTAAAGGAAGCCCTTGCCATCAAAGAGACGCTCGGCGATATAGTTCCGATTACATCGCTCAGTTCATTGACAGGATTTATTATGTCTTCCGGGGTTATGAAGGTTGGTTCTGCATTGCTTTTCAAGGAGAGGAGTATTGTCCCCCCCATATGGGGACTTGAGAAACCTGAAATAGAAGGCCTTGGATATATTTTCGAAGCAAGAGAATTAAAGCTCAGAAAAATATTGATTAATGGTTTTTCTCATGGTGGAAGTAATATCTGTATTCTATTAAAAGGATGGGATGAGGCTTAAGCTCATTATACCAGGATGGTCTGAAACAAGCCTTTGGAAAAATTTCATATTTCGTTTTCCATACCTGAGTGTTACCACAATTGCTGCATTATGTCCTTATGAATGGGAAGTCATAATAGAAGATGAAAATGTATCGCCCATCAAATTTGATGAAGATGTTGATCTTGTTGGTATTACTGCTTTGACTCCACTCGCACCACGTGCATACGAGATAGCTCAAAAATTCAGAGGAAAAGGAGTTAAGGTTGTAATAGGAGGATTTCATGCAACTTGGCTTCCTGATGAGGCAATACAATTTGCTGATTCTGTTATTATCGGAGAAGCTGAAGGAATCTGGCATCAGGTTCTAAAAGATTTTGTAGATAATCGTCTGCAGCCTTTTTATAAAAATAATGGGAGGGTAAACCTTGAAGGTCTTAAGCCTGCACGACGTGAATTACTTAATCGTAAAGGGTATTTCTTTATTAACACCTTACAGACTACACGGGGCTGCCCTTTTAACTGCGATTTTTGTTCTGTCACTGCATTTTATGGTCATTCATATAGGATGAGACCTTTGAAAGATATAGAGAATGAACTTAATATGCTATCAGGTGGAGCAAATTTTCTGTTTATTGTGGACGATAACATTATAGGTAATCCTTCATATGCGAAGGAACTATTTATTTTATTAAAAAGATATCCTTTTAAATGGCTCAGTCAGGCTTCGATAACCTTTGCTGAGAACAATGAGCTTTTGCAACTTGCAAAGGAGAGTGGTTGTTACGGTATGTTCATCGGTTTTGAGAGCCTTTCACAGGAAGCTCTCAATAAATTGAACAAGAGGTTCAATCGGGCAGAGAAGTATGCAGAATTCATAAAAAAAATTCATGACTTTGGCATAGGGATTCAGGGTTCATTCATATTTGGATATGATTGGGATACACCTGATACCTTTAATCAGGTTCTTGAATTTGTTGAAAGGACAAGACTTGACAGTGTCCTTTATACTATTCTCACACCATATCCTGGCACAAGGGTTTTTGAGAGAATGAAAAGCGAAGGACGGCTTATTACAAAAGACTGGAGACTATATGATATGGCGCATGCTGTATTCAGACCTAAGAATATGCAGCCTGAAGAACTCGAGGAGCATTTTCTCAAAGCAAATCAGAGATTTTACTCATTCAGATCAATGCTTAAGAGATTACCTTCCATCAGACGGAGTATCATGGTATTTGGTCCCATGAACTGGGGCTTTAGCCGCGCATGGAAGAATTTTAAAATTTAAAAATGAAGATTTATTCACAAATAAAAGAATATATAATCAGATTGGTTAAAAAGGGATTAACTCCTGATGAAATTGCAGCCGGGGTAGCAATAGGGATTTTTATTGGATTTATACCTTTAATAGGTGTTCATACATTAATGGCATTTACTCTGGCATATTTTCTGAGATTAAATACCTTTCTTGTTCTCCTCGGGACACAGATATCGAACCCTCTATCTTTTCCTTTTCAAATATTCCTAAGTGCAGAGATAGGAAGTCTGTTACTTAACGGAAAGCTCCTTGATATCAAGTTTTCAAAAGATGTAAGTTATTTAGAACATTACATATTACCAATAATCGTGGGAAGCATTGTGCTTGGTATCATTGTGTCTTTTTTTTCTTATATGTCTTTAAAAAGCTTTCTGAAAAGAAGGAAATCTTAATGTGAGGGTTCTCCTCTGTTATCCTTTTCAGAACAATATGTATTATAAGGTTGGTTTTATCCTGCCACCCCTTGGCCTTGGCTACATCTCATCATACCTGAAACAGAAAGGGCACGAGGTAAAGATTATTGATTTCAACATCCCACAGAAAGATACCAATTTAAACGGTTATCACGTAATCGGGATATCTGCTGATACACCCAGATATCACTCTGCTATTCAACTCTGTAAAGAAATCAGGAAGACGGGTGCAAAGATTGTCATGGGAGGCCCACATGTTACTTTTCTTGATGAAGAACCTTTGCAGAAAGGTTTCGCAGACTATATTATTCGTGGAGAAGCTGAAGAAACGATGGCTGATCTTCTTGAAGCAATAGAAGGCAGAAAAGATTTAGAAGAAGTTGCTGGTATAAGTTTTATGAGAAAGGGAACTGTTGTGAGAACACAGAATAGAAAAGCTCCGGATATTTCAATTTTACCTCAGCCAGACCGTAAAGAACTAAGGATAAAATCATATCAGTTCCTTGAAATGGGCGCGAAGAAAATAACAGGTATTCTTACAAGCAGGGGATGTCCATATCGTTGCACATTCTGTTCCTCTTCTGAGTTTAGCGGAACAGAATGGAGGGCATTGAGTGCCGATAAAGTTGTGAATGAAATTGACGATATTGTTTCAAATTACGATTTCAAAAGTATAGCTTTCCTTGATGATAATTTTACCCTCAATCCTGAGAGGGTTAAAGAGATATGCAGAGGTATAGTGCAAAGAAGGCTCGATATTTCCTGGTGGTGTTTCTCGAGAGCAGATACTTTGCTGAGAAATGAGGAAATGGTAAAAGAGATGGCAAATGCTGGGGCAAGGTATATCTTTATCGGTTTTGAGGCTTTTACACGGGATACACTCGAACATTACAGGAAAAGGATTTATCCTGAACTGTCACATGAAACAATAAGACTTCTCAAATCTTATGGAATCTCAACTCATGCAAGCTTCATAATCGGTGATATAAATGAAACAGAAGACATGATTAATAAGACCATAAAATATGCAAAAGAGATATCTCCTGATGCAGTTCAGTTTTCTATTCTGACCCCATATCCCGGCACACAGCTTTTTCAGGAAGTGAAAGAGAGGATTTTTACATATGACTGGAATTTATATGACTGTCTCCATCCTGTTTTCAGGCTTGATTACTTAACCCCTGAAGCTACACGGAGATTATTGAAAAAAGCATATATGAAATTTTATCTAAGTCCTGAGAGGATAATCAACGGTTTCCTCAGCCCATACAGAAAAAAGGGTATCAAGCTTAAAGCAATATTTAGAATCTTGAGAGGGCTCAATTGAGGGTTCTTCTTATCTCTCCAAACAGAGAGACCTTACCCGACCCTGTCTTTCCTATCGGACTTGCATATATTGCATCTGCACTAAAAGAAGCTGGACATGAGATAAGCGTAGTTGACTTATGTTTTACAGATGATATCGAAAAAACTCTTCAGTCTGGTATTTTCAAATTTAAACCTGAATTAATAGGGATATCAATCAGAAATATTGATGATGTATCTTTTCCAAGAAGCATTTCTTATCTTCCACTTTACAGAATTACCATAGATATCTGTAGAAAATATTCAGATGTTCCAATCGTTGCAGGAGGTTCCGGCTTTACCATTCTACCTCAAGAATTTATGGAGACTTTGAATATTGAATATGGAATTATCGGAGAGGGTGAAAGTCAACTGCTTAAGCTCATTGATTATCTGCAAAACGGAGGAGATTTGCCGGATTCCGTGATAACAACTCATAAGCCTCATGGTATTCCAAAAACGGATTTTAGATGGAAAAACATAATTCCGCTGAGAAATATTTTCAGCATAAAGGACTATTATGAGAAAGGTGGAATGCTCAATATCCAGACACGTCGTGGTTGTCCTTTCAGATGTATTTACTGCTCATATCCATTGATAGAAGGTAGAGATATTCGTTTCAGAGAGATAAGCCATGTCATTGATGAAATAAGTGGAATTGTTGAACAGACAGGTGTAAGGCACTTTTTTATTGTTGACAGCATCTTCAATCATCCAAGAGAATATGCACTCGCTTTCTGCAATGAAATAATAAAAAGGGGGTTGAAATTAAGCTGGAATTGTTATGCTAATCCAGGTCTTATGGATAAAGAATTGATTGGAGCTATGCTCCGTGCTGGATGTAGTGGGGTTGAATTCGGGACAGACTCAATGATTGACAGTGTTCTTGATAATCTGAAGAAGGGCTTTAGATATAAACAGGTGCAGGAAGTATCACAGCTTTGCAAACAGGCCGGTCTCAAGTTCTGCCATTTCTGTTTCATAGGTGCTCCTGGTGAAACAACAGATGATATTAAGTTAAATATAGACAGGTTGTCTTCATTGAATGCTGACTCAACTATGCTCATGGTTGGCATCAGAATATTCCCGAATACTGAATTGTTCTTACGTGCAAAAAATGAGCTTGGAATACATAAGATCGGGCTTGAACCTGTTTATTACATTTCACCGTATATTGAAGAAAATATAGAAAATATTGTTCATGAAATATCAGAAGAACATAAGGACTGGATCTTCCCTGGCTTTGAGATTAATTATCATGAAAGACTCCAGAGACTTCTCAGGAAATCAGGTATTAAAGGGAGTTTATGGGAGGAACTTTCAAAGAGATGACAGGAGCGATATTCCCAGGAATTGGTTCAGAGAGAGATGGTATGAAGGCACTGATAAAAGAAGATCTTCTCAAGCAAATAGATATTTCATGTGGAGAAGATATATTACTTCAGCAGAATATTTATGCTGTAAGCGCCTCTTTGTGGGATAGTTCAAAGCTTGTCTATCCAATATCCCTTGTAGCAGGACATAGCCTTGGATTTTACTCTTCACTCTATGCATCTAACAGTATAGATTTTAGAACAGGTCTTTATTTAATAAATGCTGCTCATGATGCGATATTAAAAATGACAGGATCAAAAACCTTCGGCATAACTGCAATTATAGGAATCAAATGGGATATAATAGAAAATCTGTGCAGAAAATTTAATAATGTTTATATTGCTAACATAAATTCTGCAACACAGGTGGTAATTTCAGGTCCGGCAGATTCAATTGACAAAATTGAAAAAAAAGTCATCAAAGAGGGTGCTTTAAAAGTGCAGAGACTTTCGATTAAATATCCTGTCCATACTCCTTTTTTAAAAGGCATTGAAGAAATTATGAATAAGGCAGTAGAAAAAATTGAGATAAAAGCGCCTGAGATACCAATTGTTGACCATACAACATCAGAAATACTGATCTCGCCAGAACAAATAAAAGAGACCCTGTCATGTCAACTTGCAAGGAAGGTTGTATGGCTTGATGTAATCAAGAAGATGTGGCAAAAAGGAATCAGAAAATTTATTGAGGTAGGCCCAGGTGATATACTATCAAAGATAACAAAATGGATTGAACGTGATGCAGAGGTGAAATCCCTTGGTATATAAACAAGACGGTAAAGTTGCCCTTATCACAGGGGGGACAAAGGGCATCGGGAAAGCCATAGCACTGTCTCTTGCAGACTATGGAGCAAAGGTTATAGTTAATTATATTTCCGATGCTGAAACAGCAGAGCAGACAAGAAAAGAGATTGAAAAAATAAATGGTTTTGCCCTTGCATTCAGGGCGGATGTTTCTAATTACGAAGAAGTTCAGGAGATGATTGATAGTATTATTAATAAGACAGGTAAACTGGACATACTTATAAACAATGCAGGGATAACAAGGGATAGCCTTCTATTTTCCATGAAAGATGATGACTGGAAGAAGGTAATCGATATAAACCTTACAGGAGTTTATAACTGTTGTAAAGCTGCACTGAGACCAATGATAGCAGGACACTGGGGAAGGATAGTCAATATTATTTCTCCAAGCGCTCTTTTGGGAAGAAAAGGCCAGACGAATTACTCTGCGTCAAAAGGAGGAATTCTCAGCTTTACCCGTTCTCTTGCAAGAGAGGTAGCACGTCTTGGCATCACCGTTAATGCTATAAGTCCCGGCGTGATCGAAACAGATCTAACAAAAAATCTGGACGCGAAAGTCAGAGATGATTTACTTAACATGATACCACTGAGACGTTTTGGCACCCCTGAAGAGATCGCTCAAGCAGTAAGTTATCTTGTATCTGAAAAAGCAGGTTATATTACAGGAACATATATTTCTATTGATGGAGGCTTGACATAGTGAATAAGAATGAACTTTTGATAGAATTAAAAAAATTAATTATTAAAAGATTGAAATTAGAAGATATCAATCCTGATGAAATAGAGGATGACGGTCCACTCTTCGGGGAAGGTCTTGGGCTTGACTCCATTGATGCACTTGAGCTTGTAGTTGCTCTTGAAAAAAATTATGGCATAAGAATTCCTGATGAAGATGTTGGTAAAGAGGCATTCAGATCAGTGAATGCCTTAGCAGATTATATCATGAAACAAAAAACTTGATATTGTAATGTGAATACTTTGAACCCGATAAAAATCCTTCCTCACAGATATCCTTTCTTGATGCTGGATGATATAATCTCGGTTGAAAATGGTAAGGCAACTGGTATAAAAAAAATTACGCTGGAATTATTTTCAAAAGGCTTAATTTTTCCACAAGTTCTTTTGATAGAGGCACTTGCACAGCTAAGCGGCGTTGCTTCAGGAATAGAAGGACAGGGTATGCTTGTTGGAATTAAAGAGTTTGCTTTTCATAGTGTAGTAATTTGTGGAGATGTTTTAATCCTTGAAAGCACCCTTAATAAAAGATTCGGTAATATATTAGATTTTTCCGTATCTGCGACAGTTGAAAATAAAAGGGTTTTAAATGGATATATTTTATTGAGCATCAATGCTTAAATTTTCTCTCTTTCTTATAAGATTTTTTAAAAAAAGACCGCTCATCGTCCTTTCGATTATCCTTCTTTTGTCAGTTTTTTCAATTTACATTATTTATCAAACAGGTTTCGGGCAGAATTTTCTTCAGTATATCCCCAAAGAGGCTGTCAAGACACACGCTTATCTTGAAGCATTGAATCATCTCGGTGGTGAGAAGAATTGTTACATAATTCTCAGAGGTCACATGCCAATAATATTAGAGAAAGCAGAAAAGATAAGCAAAGAACTAAAAGAGCTTAAAGAGATTACAGATGTTAAATATCGGCTAACGGATGAGTTAAAAAATTATTACATCACACTTCTCAAGAAAAGGCTCCCTCTATATTTATCTGATGAATTTATCGATGATTTCTTTTATCGGATATCGCCATCTGGTATTGAGGAAGCTATAAGAAGAACGAAACTCAGGATGATGATGCCCGGAGGTGGGGAGATAGGAAGAATTGACCCCCTTGGGCTTAGTGATTTTATCAGGCCTTTTCCTGAAACAGAAAGTCTCTTTGACACAAACACTGGATTTTATCTTTTAAAAGAAAAGAATGCCCTGGTCATTATAGCAACAGCAAACGGAGAACCGAGAGATCTGTCCTTTGATCATAATCTTATAACCGGTATAGAAGCTGTTCTTAAAAAGAACCTTGACGAGAAAGAAGATATAAGTTACATGATAACAGGCAGCCACGCTATAACATATTATGAAGCAACTCAGATGAAAAGCGAGATGCAGAGAAATATTATAATCTCCCTCGTGCTTGTCAGCATTGTTATGTTTATCTTTTTCAGGAGAGATTTGAGAATAATGTTCTATGCATTTTTACCTGTTGCCATATCTGTTATTTTCACACTCGGATTAATCAGCTTATTAATGGGCAATCTGACAGAGGCCTCTGTTGGATTCGGAGGCATGCTCATCGGTCTTGGAGTCGATCTATCCATTATCCTATATATAAAGCATCTTTATCAAAAAAACATCGAGAAATCTATAGAGCAAACTTCAACCGGCATATGGACAGGAGCGCTTACTACATGGGCAACGTTCTTTCCAATGGCATTATCCGGATTTAAAGGAATTCAGGAACTCGGCATCCTCACGTCTTCAGGTATAATCATCTGTGCATTGATCCTCTTTGGAGTAGTTGCAGGTTTAATCAGATTAAAAACAAATGTGACGTTGCCTTACCATTTTTCTTCTTTCGGTAGAATATTGTTAAATAATAATGTTAAAAGGGTTTTACCGATACTTTTTTTTATTTTGATAGCTTTCTCACTCTGGATAACCAAAGATATAAAATTTGATATTGATTTAAGGGAGATTGGTTCTGAAAAAAATCCTGCACGAACAGTTCTTGGTGAAATCATCAAGGATGATAAAAAGGTATTTTTAATGGGCGATGGAGATAATCCTGATGACGCAATAATAAAGGCGGATACAATTGAAAAACAACTTTATGCCTCTAATATAAGGGATGTTATATCTCAAACAACTTTTGTCCCACCTCTTGAAAAACAGTTAATGATTATCAACCTCCTCAGGAATATCAATAAAGATCAAGTTATTAAAAATTTCGCCATGAAGGCTGAGCAGGTTGGATTTTCAAATAAGTTCATCATGCAATATTCAGATACTTTAAATGAGATATTGTCAGTAAATACTCCGATTACATATGAAGATATAATGTATAATGAATTTTTTAAGAACAGATTTTTATGGAAGGATGGCAATAGATTTCATTACCTGGTCATTATTCATAATAAAAATGCTACAGATATTCCTGATATCTCAGGAGTAACCGTCATAGACAAAGAATCTATTAAAAAAGAACTATCTGATCTTTTAAAAACAGATGCATTAAAAATTACCCTTATCGGATTTTTACTTGTGAACATCATACTTCTTGTAAGTTTCAGAAGTATAAAGATTACAATATTGATTCAATTACCGATTCTTATCGGGATAATTTTTACATTAGCTATTCTCACAGCGACAGGACGTCATATCCACATCATGAGTGCACTAACAGCAGTGATGCTCTTCGGAATAGGAACCGATTATGCCATACACTTTGTTCATCATATGAAAAAAGAAAACGATATTCAGAAGATTATTTCACAAACAGGCACTGCCATTATCATTTCTGCACTCACTACTATCTGCGGTTTCGGGAGTCTTTATTTCTCATCCTATAGAGGACTTTCTGATATCGGATTCGCTGTTTCGATAGGGACGGCTCTAAACCTCATACTTGTTTTTCTATTCTTACCGCTGTATAAATCAAGTAAGATTCGTCCTTAACTTAATCGCATTTTTCGGCTTAATCTCCCCCACCCTTACCCTCCCCTAAAGGGAGGTGGGAAGTATACGGCAACCCCACAGCAGAAACTCTGAGGTTTTGAAAATTGAATGATATAGGATAAATTAGGATAAATATTGAAGATTTTATAAGTTGACATTATAATGCTCATAAAGGAAGAGGGAAACTAAAAGACTTGAAATTAAAACACAAGATAGCTATTTTTGTTGTATTGATTCAGATTATACTTATCTCTGCCATAACCATACATAGTGCAAGAAAAGAAATCCAGAATTCATATGCAGAGATGTCATCATATGCGAAAATGATGGCAAAAGTAGTAGCATTAAAATGGGTTAGCGATATTGAACATTCGGAAAGGATAGAACGGCCAGAACTTGAAAGGTTTATAGATGTTATGATGTCATTGGATGAAAGGATTGCATGCATAGTTATTTCAGGGAGTAAGGGGAATATTATAGCAGGAGACCTTAACACTAAATGGATTGAATTCAGTGGCGATAAGATCACCGCACTTTCGAGATTAAGGGATAAGGATTTAAAACATAAGAAATTTAAATCTGTTTCTGTAAATATAGAAAGCGATGAGGGACTTAGGGGGAATATAAAAATAATATTCAGTCTATCGGCTCTCAAGAAAAAGGTTTTTCTCTCTCTTGTTACGTGGGCTGGTATTGGGTTGGGCTTTATTTTGTTGGGCATTATTGGGGCTTTTTTTATATCAAATAGAATAACAAAGCCACTGAGTAAAATAGCCGATGCCATGAGCCATGTTGAAGCTGGTGACCTAACTCATAAGGTGAATATAAACACATCGGATGAAGTAGGCTCTATGGGGAGAGCATTCAATAAAATGGTCGATGGACTTAATGAGCGGGAATTTATCAAGGACACTTTTTCAAAATATGTCTCTAAACAGGTTGCAGATAAGATACTCAAAGAGAAGGATTATCTTAAGCTCAAAGGGGAAAAGAGGATTGTTACAGTGCTTTTTGCAGATATCAGAGGTTTTACCCCATTGGCTGAAACCATGCCTCCTGAAAAAGTAATTGAAATCCTAAATCAATATTTCAGTATGATGATAGATGTGGTATTCCAGTATGGCGGTGTATTGAATAAATTTATAGGGGATGCGATTATGGTTACATATAATGCACCCCTTGACCAGAAATACCATGAATTGCGGGCTATCTTGACAGGCCTTGAGATGCAGAAGAAAATGGCAGAGATGAATAAAGAAAGACTCAAAAAGGGTGAACAGCAGGTTAATATTGGGATAGGAATCAATACAGACGAGGCTGTCGCAGGGAATGTAGGTTCACCTGAAAGGCTTGAATACACAGTTATAGGTTCGGGTGTGAATATTGCTCAGAGGATAGAGTCGTCTACAGAAAAAGGACAACTTCATATCAGTGAAAAGACATATGAAGCTGTTAAAGACTATGTGGAGGTCATAAAGCTGAGTCCTGTTCAGGTTAAAGGAATTTCAGAGCCAGTTCAGCTTTATTCAGTTATTAATGCAAAATTACCGGAGGATTTCCATGAGAATTATTAAAAAATTTTTAGTTATTAGCATGATGCCTATGCTATTTCTTATCAATTGCACCGGAAAGGAATCTTCTGAAGAAAAGATAAAGATTACTATTGAACATGGGGATAAAGGAGTAAAGGAGGTTCAGAAGGCACCTGAAAAACTACGGGAAGAAGTACCAGTTCCTCCAAAAAAGCCTGAGGCTCCTCCTAAAACCCCAATAGCTTCCAAACCACCCATCGAATTTACACCAAAACCACAGTTGCAGATGGGGATGGATTTTAAAACAGTAGCTAACAATCTTAGTTTAGATTATCATTCTAAATATGAAATAAAGGATTACTGGCAAAAAGTCGAGGGCAAACCCGTAATATGGGGGGGGAGAGTCTATGAAGTTGACAAGGGAAGAAGGGGTTTTAAGATTCTCGTTGACAATCCAGGTTTAAAATCAAGAAAAGGTTTTAATATAGTTTTAATAGGTGATGATAAGCAGAACATTGAATCAATATCCAGTGGAGATCACATAAGATTCAAAGGCATATTGAGAAAGTTCGATTACGGGCAGTCAGGGTATAGTCCTTTGATTGTTCTGTCAGATGCGAAGATTTTATAAGCACACATAATAAAAAACAAATCCAATTTGAGCATGAAATCTCTACTTACAGGGAATGAAGCAGTTGCTTTAGGAGCATATGAGGCTGGTGTTTTTGTAGCTACCGGCTATCCGGGAACCCCTGCTACAGAGATTATCGAAACAATCTCCCGCTATCCTGAAGTTTATGCAGAGTGGTCTGTAAATGAAAAGACAGCCCTTGAATTTGCATCAGGGGTATCTCTTTCAGGAAAACGTGCTCTTGTTGCAATGAAACATGTTGGTTTAAATGTTGCTTCTGATCCACTAATAAATCTTGCATATACAGGGGTAAATGGTGGTCTTGTAATTGCTGTTTCTGACGATCCCGGAATGTGGAGCTCTCAGAATGAACAGGATTCGAGACTCTACGGTTTGATCGCTAATATTCCTGTCCTTGAGCCGTCAGATTCACAAGAAGCATATATATTTACTAAAATGGCGTTTGATATAAGTGAACGCTTTGATCTCCCTATTCTTTTAAGATTAACAAGAGCGATATCACATACAAGCAGTATTGTTAATTTTGAGGGAGAAAGAAGAGAGGTTTACCGGAAATATACTTCGAATCCGAAAAAAAATGTTTTAATCCCACCATATACCAGCAAACAGAGACTATCTCTTCAGAGGAGGATGGAAATTTTCAGACAGGAAATTCCTTCAATCGGTTTAAATAGTGCAGAAAATAAGGGAAGTATTAAAGGAATTATAACATCAGGTATTTCATACCAATATGTAAAAGAAACTTTTCCAGATGTTTCTGTATTTAAAATTGGTATTGTATATCCACTTAATATTCAAGAAATCAAGAAATTTTCTGAATCATGCATTGAATTATTTATTGTTGAAGAATCGAGTTCCTTTATCGAAGATATGCTAAAAGCAAGAGGGATAGAGGTGAAGGGTAAAGCAAATGGACTTTTACCAGAAACAGGGGAGTTAAATTCATTTTTAATCAAAGAGGCTTTTCAGGGCAACTATATTAAATATGGAGAGCTATGCAGAGACAACCATGCTTTTTTATGTCCGGGTTGCCCGTATATTGGGGTCTTTTCAGAATTGCACAATAAATCAATTTTTATTGGAGGTGATATCGGTTGTTACACATTGGCTGTACACACATATCCGAATGTAATTGACACAACACTCTGCATGGGGAGCGGAATATCTCAGGCAGCTGGATATAGTATCTCACAGGGCGAAAAGGCAATTGGTGTAATAGGTGATTCTACCTTTTTCCACTCGGGTATCCCGGCTGTTCTTAATGCTATGTATCAAAAAGCAGATATACTCATTATTATCCTTGATAATCATACAACCTCAATGACCGGCGGACAGCCCCATATTGGGACAGGTAAAGGTTTGAGACCTGATAAAAAGAGATTATTAATTGAAGATATTTTATATAGTTGTGGAGTTGAATCTGTGAAGAGAATTGGAGCATATGACCTGCGTAATATCAAGACCGGTATAATGGATGGTTTACTAACAAGTGGTATTTCAGCCATCATTATAGATGGTGAATGTGCTGTACATAAACAAAAGGACGGATTCTGTTATATAGAGGAGCAGGAATGCAATTTGTGTAATAGCTGCCTATCACTTGGTTGTTCAGCAATTATAAGAGATGGAAATTCTTATAAAATAAATGACAGATGTAACGGGTGCGGATTGTGCATACAGGTATGTGAACAAAATGCAATCAAAAAGAAATACATCAATAGTATTTATAGGTAAAGGAGGACAGGGAGTCCTCACTGCTTCATCAATTACTGCGCGAACTTTTTTCCTTTCTGGTTATGATGTGAAAAAATCAGATATGAAAGGAATTGCACGCAGGGGAGGAAAAGTTCTATCAACACTCGTAGCAGGCAAAAAGGTTTACGACCCAAAAGTTATACCTGAAATTGCAGATATAGCAGTAGTTCTCTCCAATGAAGTTGGTCTTATTTTTTCTGAGATGACAACAGTCATTTTGCCAACAGATAAAGAAATAACCAAATATAATAGGAGTTTGAATATGTTCTGTCTTGGAAGGCTCAGCAATTTTCTTGATCTTCCCATAGAGCATTGGGAAATTGCTGTGAGTGAGAGATTTGAAAGTGCTGTTTCAAAAAATAATCTGCTGGCATTTTATCAGGGCAGAGAAACAGGAGAGATTATTCATTCTAAGAATGATCAAATTGTTCAAAGATTTTTCTAAAAAAAATTAAGGTTATGGAAATGAGATATAGCCTTCTTATCCCTGCATACAATGAAGAAAAAAATATCTCCCATATAATCCGTGATGCATTTCAATATGTTCAGGATATCTTTGTGGTGGATGACGGTTCAGGAGACAGAACATCTTTTTTAGCCAGAGAAGCAGGAGCAAAGGTTATAGTACATCAGAAAAATATGGGCAAAGGTAAAGCACTGCTGACAGGATTCTCTGAAATCATGAAGAATAATTTTGATGCAGTCATAACAATGGATGCTGATGGACAGCATCTTCCATCTGAGATTCCCATCCTTAAGACCGTTTTTGAACAAGGAGATTGTGATATTATTATTGGAGAAAGACTTATAAATCGTAATATAATGCCAATACATAGGGCACTGGCAAACAGGATTGGAGAAATTTTTATCTCCAGAGCTATAGGAACTAAAATAAGAGACACCCAATCAGGATTTAGAATTTATTCAACAGATGTTATAAAAAGTATCCATATTGAAACAGCAGGATTTGAAATGGAGACAGAAATTTTGTTAAAGTCACGTTATGCTGGATTTCATGTTGGAACAGCTACTATTACAACAGTATATGCGGATGACTATTCGAGCCATTTCAGACCTGTAAGGGATTTCTACCGGATAAGCGTATGTTTTCTGAAATGTTTTTTGAAGACAAAGTGTTTGTCATAAGATATACCTTATTAATACAAAATCCCTAACCCTCCTCCCTTGAGGTGGAGGGCTGGGTGGGGTTAAGCCCTAAATAAAAAAATCATAAAACAAATGAGGAGGTAAGACAATGATAAAATTACTCACGTCAACGCTATTTATTGTATTCTCATCTTTTTTATGTTTTTGTATTGTTCATGCAGAAGAGGCTGCTTTGCTGAATGTAAACGATATTCTTAAGAATGTTGATACAGCAAAGTTTACAAAAGCACAAATTAAGGAATACTATGAAACTGTTCAAGATAAGAATGCAAAAGGAGAAGGGATAGTAGTAAATGTTTTACCAGGGAAAAGAGACCGTCACAGGGTAACAATTCTTACTCCTGCGAGCAAGCCTGAAAAAGGCTATAATGTGGTACTTTACACTACCCAGAATGCTCCTTCAGAATTAAATAAGAATGATAAAATTGTTTTTGAAGGTGAAGTTGGACGTTTGAGTACGTTCAGAGGATCAAGCATTGACATACATGGCACATATCGAAAATCGGGTGCTAAATAAAAAAAAGGTAATAATCTTTTTACTTTTTCTATCTCTCTTTGAGACTTCTTGTGCAGCTCCAAAACTTGATCTCTCTCTGAACTTTGCTCCACCAGTGGAAATCTATCAAATACCTCTTGAGGGCGTTCTCGGAGTAGATGAATTTATTGATCTCAGACCGCAGGTAACAACCAATGATGCCAGAAAATGGCTTGGCTTTATACCAGGAGTTTTCTGGCTCGAATTCATATCAGAAATACCCGACACCTATACAGGATTCTCTACATATAACTCCGGTCATTTTAAACATGCTTTCGCATATGCGATATATAACCACTTAACGCAGAGTAAACTCTTTAAAGATATTGTTTATCTTCCAGAAGATAAATACCGGGTTGTTGATTATAGACTTGAAGGAGTTCTCAGACGAACATCTCTAAAAGAGACAGGTTACTATTATGGTTCGGGAATGTATGCATGGATTACAAGAATATTAGGGCTACCTTATGTATCATATGAAATTAATCTTGAAATAACTCTTAGATTAAGAAAGATAGATACAAACGAGATTATATGGACACATGATTTAAAAGGTAACCGTATTGACCGTTATTACAACATTTATCAACTTGCAGGAGGAAAAGAAGGAAAACACATTCTGTCATACAATATATCAAAAATATTAGAAGAAAAGATACCAGATATTACAAAATCAATGAAGGAAGCTTTAGAAAGACTCAATTGAGACTTTATCTTATTGCACCCTGTAGAAAAAAAGATATATGGAGAAAAAAGAGGGTAACCTTTACACTTCCACCCATGTCATTAGCCATTCTTGCAAGTCTTACTCCAGAGAAAATCGAGATAAAGATTACTGATGAACTTGTAGAGGACATAGCTCTATCTTCTGATCCAGACATTGTTGCTCTCTCAGTGAATACAACAAATGCCAAAAGAGCATATGAAATAGCGGAATATTTCAGGAAGAAAGGTTCGAAAATTATTATGGGAGGAATCCACCCATCTTGTATGCCAGAGGAAGCTCTGCAATATGCAGATTCAGTTGTAGCTGGTGAGGGAGAGCCTCTTTGGCAAAACATAATATCAGATTTTCAGAGAGGAAGACTTAAAGCTATCTATAAAAGTGCTGATTTCTCTGATATGTCCATTGTTCCGAAGCCAAAATGGGAACTGCTAAATAATAATAGATACTTTGTCCCGAGAACATTTCAGGTATCCCGCGGGTGTCCATACGGATGTAGTTTCTGCTCATCAACAAAGTTTTTTGGAAGACATTATCGATTCAAACCTGTTAAGAATGTAGTTGATGAGATCAAAGATTATCCAAAAAAGTTTCTTGTATTCGTGGACGATAATATAGTAGGGAATCATGACTATGCGAGGGAATTGTTTAAGTCTTTAATGCCACTAAAAAAAAGATGGGTTGCTCAGGCGAGCATTGACATTGCAAAAGACCAAAGGCTTTTACAATATGCTTCAGACAGCGGATGTGCAGGGCTACTTATTGGTTTTGAAAGTATAAGATATAGCAATAAAAAGGATGTAAAAAAACTCAGAGATCCACAGGATTATGCAGAGATGATACGTTTAATCCATTCCTACCGTATCGGGGTTCATGGCTCTTTTGTTTTTGGATTTGATGAAGATACAGAAGATGTCTTTACTGATACAATTGACTTTGTTATCAGAAACAGACTCGAGTGTGCAAATTATTGCAAACTTACTCCTTTCCCTGGAACTGAACTTTTCGAAAAAATGAAAAGCGAAGATAGATTGCTAACGCTTGACTGGTCTAAATATGATAGATATCATCTCGTTTTTAAGCCAAAACATATTGATGTTAATCGGTTTTATATACTGACTGATGATGCATACAGAAGGACATTTTCATTTTATTCTATTTTAAAAAGAATGCCAAATATAATAAGTAATATTCCTTATTATTTAGCGATTAATCTCAGTTACAGGCTTGGAGCAAAATCTTTGAGAAATTCTGAAAGAGGAAAGTTCTGAGAAGCTTCCAATGGTTTGAAAATGTCTTTTTTAAGTGGTTTATTTATCTCAATGTCATTTAGTGTGATTGATAGTAATGTTTTACTAAAATTTATCAATATTTCTGAAGGAGCTTTTTCTTTTGTTCGATGAATTCTTATCCCAAAATTTTTTTTCGATTTTCTATAGAGATTAACTGATTCGAGGAAAAGATCACTTTTTTGAAAAGAGTATTTTGCCTTGAGTATTATGTTGGGGTTGTTACTCTGTTCGAGCATTTCTGTTTTATTGTATTCAAAGTCAACTATATAGAGAACGTAATGTTCATCTGTCTCCTCTATAAAATTAATGGATTTTTCAAGTTTATTACGATCTGGAAAGAGACTTTTAAATGGGACGTTATCGCTGTAAATAGAATCTTTAAGAGGAATGAGAACCTGAAAAAGTCCATGATCGAACAGAAGTTCAGCGAGAGTAAACCAGAGAGGTCCAAAGACTTTTATGCGCATTCGGTAAGGATACTCATAAAGAAGAACTCCGGAAAAAGTTCCTTTAGATTCTCCATTCTGAAAGATATTAAGCTTTATACTTCCCTGCAAGGTCTTTATTTCAGGAGAGGTTATTCTTTCAATAAGTGTATAAGGCGTTATTTTTTCTGGTAGAGGAGGAACAGATTCTGGTTGTCTGATTACCTCCTTTTTTGCACATCCAGAGATAGTAAAGAATAAAAAAACCAAGATAAAACTAACAACTACTATTCTGTCTTTCACTCCATGCCCTATCAGCAAGCTCAGCCCATCTTTTTGAATATTTATCTATTTCAGGTGCAAATTCAGTTACGATTTGCTCGGCACCTTTATGTGTAAATTTTACTCCAGGAATCTGACATATTTCTCTGTAAACATAGGGATGATCCATGATCATACATGGACGTAAAAGATTGGTATTATTTTTCTGATGTTCACGGATTCTCTTGAATAAAGGGGAGGTAATGGCTTCCCTGAGACTTGTGTTTTTTATATTATGCATTGAGATATGGCAGAATACACATGGCTCTATATCACCCTTGGAATTAATATGGAAATATTTTCTTCCTCCGGCAATGCAGCCACCAACAACAGGGCCATCATTCCAGAAATCACCGATTAATATCTCCTTATTAGAGCGAATATAAGCCACCCGTTCTCTAAGCATATCTCTCTGTTCAGGCGTTGGAACAATTTGCCAGTTAGGTTCTCTTCCAACCGGTGTATAAAGGAAATACCAACCGATAGTGCAGCCATGTCCAATCCAGTGGTCTATGAATTCATCTGAAACAATCGTATTTGCATTTTCTTTTGTCATTGTTGCAGAAAAACCGAAAAGCACGCCATTTTCTTTTAAAAGTCTCATTGCATTTAATACTTTTTCGTAGTGACCCTTACCCCGACGGGTATCAGTCTCTTCCTTAAACCCCTCTACACTAATTGCAGGTAGAATATTCCCGAGATCAGATATCTTCCTTACCTTTTCGTCATCAAGAAGACTACCATTTGTGAATACATGAAATGACATATCATGATGTTTTTCGAAGATATCAAAAATATCTTTTCTAAAAAAAGGTTCACCACCGGATATAACAGCGAAATAAATTCCCATTTCCTTGGCCTCATTAAGCACCCTGTCAAACACATCAAAAGGCAAATCCGCATCTTTGCGATACATGCCTGCATAACAACCATAACAATTCAAATTACATTTCATCGTGGGGCTAATTACCATAAGTCCTGGAGGATAAAATCCGCCTTCCTGCTCTGAAAAAAGCTTCCTCCTTGTACTGCCTACCAGAAGCTGATTGATAATGAAGTTTTTGATAATTTTTCTCTTGTGATTCGGTGATGTATTCCTCAGGATTTTCATAGCAACCCTCAGGCTTGGATGACCATTTTCCCACATGCCTCTAATCTTTCGGATCGCTCGTTTATAATGATCTCTTGTGGTTGCGAGTTCTGCTATCTTTGTATAATGGATAAGCAATTGAGGAGAACTCAGAGATAGAATCTGAACTATTCTATAAAGTAAATTTGAAAGAATAATCGGCTTTAGTTCTCTATACATTTATTTGTATTCTCCCTTTTAAATACTGCCTCAACCCATCTTTCTCCATTAAATTGTATAACATCATCTTTTTTCATTGGAAAACATCGGAATGTTCTAATCATCGGTCCGTTGGATGAATCTTCGTATTCATCTGCATAAAATTCTTTCCATGCCGAGATATACCCTTCATATAACTCATCAGGTGTCATTTTAGCAGGTTTGAAGACGACTTGAGAAGTAGTATATTCTGAAAATTTATCTGTTATCAACCTCCCTTGCGATTTTAGTCTTTCATAAAGTCTACTCATTGGATAAGGTGTAAGAATATGAAATTCTACCTCTTCTATCTCATGTTTTTTTGCGAATGATACAGTCTTCTCAAAAATATCTTTTTCATCATGATCAAAACCGAAGACAAAAGATGCTATAACTTTTATATTATATTCACGTATTCGTGAGATATATTCTCCAGCCTTTTTAACCTGAACATCATCAATTACCTCGTTGAGTCCAGCAGAAATCCAGGGACTTAGATCAATATACATAGCCCAACAATGACTTTTCATAAGTAGTTCTAAAAACCATTTATCCTCACCTATCTTTAATGGTGCAAGTCCTACCCATTCTTTTGAGCTGTCTTTAAGTAAATTCAGGAATTCTCCAGACCGCCTCTTCGAAAGGTAAAGATTATCGTTTACAATAAAGAGATATTTTGCTGATGCGTCAAGTTCTTTATGTAGAGAATTGATATCTCTCATCCTGAAGTCGGTGCCAAAACTCTGTGGAACTGAACACATCTCACAGTTTACGGGACAGCCTCTTGATATCTGGAGTGCATTCATAGGCAGATATCCCTTCCCTGAGCATATTATATCCCATCTTGGTAAAGGAGGGTTAAGAACAGGGCGGGTGCATTTATATATTTTTTTTAATTGATTTTTTTTAAAATCATCAAGAAGTTTAATCCATACTTCTTCTGCCTCTCCAATAATAATTGCATCAGCATAAGCAGTTGCCTCTTCGGGTGCAAGTGAGACATGGACACCACCTAAAATAACTGGTATCCCGAGAGCCCTGTAAGCACTGGAAATCTCATATGCCCTCAATGCCTGAGAAGTCATAAGAGATATTCCTACCAGGTCAGCATCATTCTGAATATTAAGGGTTTCTATTCTTTCATCAATGAACTCTATTTCCCACTCATCAGGAGTTAGTGCAGCGATTGTTGCGGGTCCAAGAACAGGAATGAACCTTCTATATAAAAGAGGAAAATGTCCCCATTCAGGATATATGAGTTTAAGTTTCATTTTTTCCCCAGAACGGCATGAAGGTATACCATTGTTCAGCATATTGTAATACATATTTCTGAAAAATTATCACAATATCTTCAAGTGCCCTTCTGATAGTCTCATCCCGTGTTTCATACAATTGAATATTGTATGGCTTTTCAATCGAAAGGATATAGCCGTTATATCCTTTCATTGTGCAGAAAACAGGAAGAATCGGGGCCCCGGAAACCATTCCAAGAACAATAGGACCTTTAGGGAAAAGAGCATTCTTACCAAAAAATTTGACTTCAACACCGCTGTCTCCCATAAGCCTGTCACCCTGAAACGCTACTATTCCTTTTTCTCTTAAGGTATTCAGGAGTTGTATCGAAAAGAAGGTTTTTCTGTTCAAAGGTATGTCATTCACATTAAAAATATTCCTTAATGTTCTGCGATTATATTCGATTGTTCCTTCACTGTCAGGTGAATATACAACATAAGACTTCACATTTTTTTTAGAGAGGACTGCACTGGCTATCTCCCAGTTTCCCATGTGAATTGTCAGGAGTATAAAACCAATGTTCTTTTTTATTAATTCATTAAGGTGTTCTTCTCCGTAGATTTTTATATTATACTTTTCTATCCTTTTTGCCCCATGACTCAGAAAAAAAAGATCAATAAGATAGAATGAATAATTCAGAAATACCCGATATGCAGATAGAGCCCTTCTTAATAAATCTGCATCCGGACGTATATATGAGAAATTTATCATAATATATTTGAAGTTTCTGTGATTCAGTAGAATAAAAAACGGTATTATAAAAAAGGCTGTTATTTTCATGAACCATAGAGGCAGGATTTTTGAAACAATAGTGAATGCGCGAATTGCTCCTTTTAGCAAAGGAGTCGTTTGATATTTTCTGAATTGACTTTTAGCTTCAGGATGCATGTTAGATTGCCTATTGTAGCAGACTTGTTCCCTTTTTACACCCTTCTATTGTGCTGTTGCATAAATAAATTGATATTTGAGCGCCTCATAAACTGTCATTGCGAGCGACCAAAGGAAGCGTGGCAATCTCGCCTTTGATAATGGTGGGTATATATTCGAATTTTAAATGATTGCTTAACTCAGGTATAATTTTATCAAACATGAACAATCTGAAAAACAAAGCCGGATAATGAACTTACCAGAACTCATCTATTACATCGTTTATTCAATAAAAAAACATTCTTCTCTCAAGAATCAAAAGAGACTACCACAAAAGGTTATCAGCATCGGTAATATCACACTCGGTGGGACAGGAAAAACTCCAGCAACAATAGCACTGGCAGAAAAAGCAAGAGAAAAGGGGTTCATACCCTGCATTCTAACAAGAGGATATAAAGGAAAAGCAAAGGGAACTGTTTTTGTGAGTAAAGGTGAAGTTCCTCTATTAAATCAATATCAGGCAGGGGATGAAGCCCTTTTAATGGCTGAAAAATTAAAAGGTGTTCATGTTGTAAAAGGTAAAAATAGGTATGAGGCAGGTAAATTTGCTCTTGGCTCTTTACCCATAGCACTTAGCCCTGATCTTTTTATTCTCGATGACGGATTTCAGCACTGGTCGCTTTTTAGAGATAAGGATATTTTATTGATAAACAGTCTAAATCCTTTTGGGAACAAAAGACTCTTTCCTGTTGGTTCCTTAAGAGAGCCAATAAATCAAATAAAGCGGGCTGATATTATTGTGACAACAAATACCAGTATCCATCCCTCCCCCTTGAGGGAGGAGGGTAAGGGAAGGGGTATTAGTAATCTTATTCACGAAATCAAGCAATATAATACAAACGCCCCAATTTTTTTTGCTGAACATAAGCCTACAAAATTTATTAAAACAAATGGCGAGACCATGCCTCTGAATTGGGCTAAAAATAAAAAGTTTTTTGGTTTCTGTGGAATCGGCAATCCACAGTCATTTAAAGAAACTCTATCATCAATAAATATTGAATTAAAAGGTTTTAGAATATTTAGAGATCATTACAGATATACTAAGGATGATATTGGGACCATAATAAGGCTTGCAAATAATAGCAGTGCAGAGTGGATTGTTACAACAGAAAAGGATATAATGAGACTTAAAGAACAGAATATACCTGAGAATCTGATTGCATTAGAGATTGAGTTTTCTGTAGAAGAAGGATTTTATGATGAAGTATTTAATTTTACTCAAATCCAATGATAAATGCGAGCTCCAAAAGCATTCGTGGCTTGCAATGACAATTATAGCAAGGGATTACGCTATTTATAGATGGATTGATAATCTTATAAGCTTGGGAGGCTTATTGAGATGGTGAGATATATAAATGTCCGAAGTAAATCCAGAAATGAATTCATTGATATCACAGGCCTTGTTCAGGATGTTGTAAAAGAAGCAGGGGTAATGAAGGGTATATGCTGTCTTTATGTGCCGCATACTACAGCAGGTATTACTATAAATGAGGGAGCAGACCCAAGTGTTCAACGTGATATCCTAAATACGCTCAGCAGATTGATACCTCATGATATGAATTATTTACACAGAGAAGGTAATGCTGATGCCCATATAAAGTCAACACTTGTAGGCACATCTGTCATTGTTATCATTGATGAAGGCAAATTACTTCTCGGCACATGGCAGGCTGTGTTTTTCTGTGAGTTTGATGGCCCAAGGCATAGAAGAGTAGCAGTAAAATTTCTCCATGTCAGAGAATAAAAAATCTGATGAATACCGGTCTCTTAAGGAAGAAATAAAAAGGCTCAGAAAATCACTTTCAGAACTCACGCCTCCACTTGAAGCTCTCCTTAAACGAAGGGGATTCAAAATATACAAAAAAGAACCTTCAGATGATCTTTTAATTCCACCAGATAAATTTATCGACGGCTATTATGAGATGCTCAAGAAATATTCTTTTAGACTTTTTCTAAGAGAAGTAATAAAACATCAGGCATTCTTCAGGCTTGAAGATATTGTCCGTTATGCGACATCTGAAGTAACCAGAGATTATCTTGAATATATGAGAATTATAGGACTTGTAGAAAAGATAAAGGATGGGTTCCGCCTTACTGTCTGTCCAATAAAAAGCTTTGGCGAGACGCTCGAATGGTTTATGGCAGAAGTATTCAAAAGAGAGTTTTCAGCAGAGGCAATATGGGGGATTCGCTCTAAGAGGCCCAAAATAGGCGGAGATTATGATCTTATTGCAAAGGTTGACGGTTCGATACTTTATATGGAGGTAAAATCATCTCCGCCAAAACAGATATATCAGAACGAGATTGCAGCATTCTTTGACCGTGTTTCTGACCTCCTGCCTGAATTGAGCGTATTTTTCGTTGATACAGAGTTGAGAATGAAAGACAAGATAGTGCTGATGTTTGATGAGGAGTTAAAGAAAAGACATTCAAAGCCTCCCGGAATACTGAGAATAGAGAAGGAGCTGTTTCATATAATGAATAAGATATTTATCGTAAATGCCAAGGACAGCATCACGGCAAATATCGAAAGGGTGTTAACATGGTATTTCAGAAAAAGTTAGTAAAAGAAACACTATTACAATTTAAATCATTAACAAAATAATACAATGTAATATAATATATACAATATTTTTCAAGCCTCACATCAGAGTTAATAGCAGAAGCCGTTAAAATGAGGAAGTGTCCCGGAATAGTCTCTCTCAGCTGATTATTTATTTGATTTTGTATAAAGTGTTTGCCTGGTAATTATGTAATTTACTACATAGCATTATTACCTTAATTACCCACCTCCACTAAAAAATATCCTTTAATTTCAAATAGTTTTCAATGGCACAGGAATTGCAGAGTAATTATCGATTGTGATAAAAAGTGCTAAATTAGCATATGCTAACAATATTGTCAAGAAAAAAATTCTTATAAAATTTGAGGTGTATTTGCCATGAAGACCTTAATAAAATTTTGGGGGAAAATAATTATTCTTCTATCATTAACTGTTTTTATATTTTCATCAGCAGCCTATTCACAAGTAATGGAGGACTACTGTATTACCCCCCCGTTTATCGTCGCAGGTGTTAAACCGAATCTTCTCATGACGATAGACAATTCAGCCAGTATGTTCGATTTAATATATATTGATAAAGGAAGATATACCGGCACCTGTTCCGGAGGTGGTGTTTGCTCAAATACAGTCAGTTGCCCTGAGGGGGAGATTTGTACCAGCATAACCTATACCCGTGATCCATCTTACTGTTACGACCAGACATATAATTATGGGAATTATTATAAGGGGTATTTTGAGGATTGGTACCATTATTATGAATATGATTTTGTCAATAACTATTTCAAGGAAGTCACTCCTTTCCCTGCAAGCTGTGACAAATATGTAACCGGAACTTTGTGTATTAATCTTGATACAACCGTATCTCCTCCGACAGTCAAAAGGTTTGTTGCAGAGGGGAATTATCTCAACTGGCTTACAGCATCTAAGTTTGACATACAGAAATGGATTCTGACTGGAGGAAAATACATTGATAAGGCATGTTCATCATCAACCGATACATCAACAATCTCATGTAATGTTGATTCTGACTGCCCAACCGGAGATACCTGCAATGATATTGCAGACAATTATCTGAAGTCAGAATCAAGAGGATGTGTAGGGAGAAAGTTTATAAAAGAAGCTATAACTACCCAGTCTTTTCAGGAGTATTCAGATCCAAATCCAAATCCGAATACATCTTTGGGAATTACCTTCGGTGTAAGGGGCCCTGAACACCCTTTTAATGACACTTTACTTTCAATTGGCGGACAGACATTCATTGATATATTCCAGGGTGATTACAAAGAAGCATTATGCCAGGAAGCAGTAGATGCATTCATTGAAGGGCATGACCCTGCAAGCATCAAAAAGGCTGTTGAGGATTGTCTTTCTGCCTTATCTGTAGCTTCATACTGTCAAAAAGAAGTGACGAGGACATGTACAAAGGATTCAGATTGTATAAAATTAGCCGGTGTTTGTACCGGTGGCCCAAAGACATGTACAGTAGGCGATCCGACAAAAATAGGTTCGTCATGTAAAAAGAATGCTGACTGTGACTGGGATGTAGGTCCTTGCGTGAACCCTACGGCAACGACTGAAGCAAAACAGAAGGTAGTTTTTACACAGAGTATCCAGGCATGCTGGGCGCTTGACAACGGCACTCCAATCAGCATTGATGAAGCAAATACAGTCAAAAATCAGTGCACGGATCTTTATGATGAGAATTACAGGTGTGTTGGAGGGGATAATGACGGCATGATATGCACAGGAGCAGCAGATTGTCCGGGAGGAACATGTGAAGCTGGTCCGCATGTAATATTGCCCGGAAATCCTTCTTTGCTCTGCGGGCTTGACTATGCCGGAGCATGTTATGCCGGTGGTGGTTTATGGACAGGCTGTTTGCCTACTGGAGAATGCGGCGATGACTGTATCATAAAAAAGCACGAGGAATTCTGTGGTGATGTAGAAGTCCCGCCTGTAATTGACCCTTCCGACGACCCATCAACAACAGAGAATTATGATAATCTTCCGGCAATAATCGGAGATATAGGGATTGAGTCACAGCTCGGTGCTCCTATTGCCACATTAACTGTGAAACTTAATCTCGCTTCACCGCCATCCGGAGTAATTCAGGAATTCGAAGACATTATACATTTTGGAGCAATGACCTTTAACTACTATGGTTCAAGCACTGAATGCCCTGCAAACGTCCCATGTACAAAGATATGCAATACAAGTTTGACAGTATGTGAGACGAACCTCGACTGTCCTACCGGTGAAACCTGCGTTGCAGCAACGAATTTAGATGGAGGCATGGTAATAGGTTACATTATGGGTAACTGCTCAACCACCACTGCTACAACCTGTTCGGTTGATTCACATTGCCCGGCAGGTGAAACCTGTGAATATTCAGTAGGAGACCATAATTCCGGTCTTATTAGTGCTATTGATGATATTTTTGCCTCGACATGGACACCTTTTGCAGAGGGTTTTTATGAGGCAATAGGTTATTTTGCTCAGAGAACAAGTGATGCACAGTTCACGCGGTTGAACAATACTGATTACATAACAGAAGGTGAAAATCCTGTTTACCGCAATCCGGTTCAGTACAGATGCCAAAAGAATAATGTTCTTCTCATAACTGATGGTATGTCAACAGCAGACCTGAATGCCAATGTTAATACCCTTGTAAGCACTTATAACGATGGTGACGGACAGATTGACGCAGTAGCATCTGCAACATGTCCGAAGTTCGCAGGAAGCAGAAATATTGATGACCTTGCATGGCTTGCAAAGAATAAAGATATAACAGACTTCACTTCAACGCCGCCAGTAACAGATGTAAACAGTAAAACGATAACCTCATATGTTGTATTTAATGGAGTGGGAAGCACTGATCCGGGTGAATGCAATCCTGATAGATTATTATTAGAGACTGGAGAAAATGGTTGCGACCCCGGAGATGACTGCTACCATAAGGCTGATGACCCCGAGGCATTAAAAAATGCACTGAGAGAGACCCTCCTTGAGATAGCAGGACAGGCAGCATCAGGAACAGCAGCATCAGTCCTTGCAACAGGTGAAGGGAGTGGAGCAAACCTTGTTCAGGCAATCTTCTATCCTGAAATAACATTTCCTGCATCAAATGAAGTAACTTGGGTTGGGACTCTTAAAAATATATGGTACTACATAGACCCATTCCTCGGAAACAGCAGCATCCGGGAGGATACTTCACAAGACAATACTCTTTCATTAACAGTCGATGATATTGTCACTTTCTACTTTGATACCGGGACAAATACAACTATGGCACATCTTTATAGAGATACAGACGGTGATGGTGATACAGACTCTGAAGATGCTTCAAGAAATTCCCCGGTTTATTTTGAGAATGTAAGGCATCTATGGGAAGCAGGAGCAAAGTTATGGGTAAGAAGCGCTGATGACAGGATAATTTACACAACTACAACTGGAAGCAGCAGAACTGATTTCACAACAGCCAATGCAGCAACTTTGAGGACGCTTTTACATGCAGATAGCGATGAAGAAGCTATAAATATAATTCAATATGTAAGAGGTTACGATAATAAATATTGTTCAGTATCAGGCATTACCTGTAGCCTTGACACAGATTGCACAGAAGTAGGAGAGAGGTGTTCATCTCCAAGAAACAGGATTACTAAACTCGACCTGAACGGAGATGGAGATACAACCGATACAGTTAATGGTATAAGCGAAGGTGTATCAAGAGTATATAAACTTGGCGATATAGTAAACTCAACTCCGAGGATAGTTTCTTTTGTGCCGCTTAATAATTACTACAAGACCTATCAGGATAATACTTACAAAGAGTTTACTGAAACAACTGATTACCAGAACAGAGGAATTGTTCTCGTCGGTGCAAATGATGGAATGCTCCATGCATTCAAATTAGGCAAAATAGAGATGTTCGAAGAGAAAAGCAAAAAGGCAACTATATCAGGCACAGATATTGGGAAAGAAGAATGGGCGTTTATCCCCAGGAGTGCCCTTCCTTATCTGGAATATCTGCGTGACGGAACTTATTGTCATCTCTATTATACTGACCTGACACCTTATGTTCTTGATGCAAGTATTTGTGCTGAGGGCGAATGTAGTGGAGATTACTGGGATCAAATTAAAGATGTAAATAGCTGGAGGACGATTGTAATCGGCGGATTGCGTCTCGGAGGAGCTTGCAAGGATCCAACTGATACCAATGCCCCAGCCGGGGTTGCAGATACCTGTACAAAAGACATTAACGGAGATGGAGCGATAACAAATGAAGATTGTGTCTTGACACCAACAAGCGGAATTGGTTATTCATCATATTTTGCGCTTGATATAACAAACCCAACCGATCCTCAGGTATTGTGGGAATTTACTGATCCAAACCTTGGCTACTCAACAACAGGTCCTGCAATTGTTAGGATTGCTGGTAAAACAGATGCTTCAAAGAGTGAACCCCTTGAAAATCAAATTCCTGATCATAATAAAAATGGCAGATGGTTTGTTGTAATTGGTTCTGGACCAACTGGCCCGATTAATACTAATACACGTCAATTCTACGGACATTCAGACCAGAACATGAGGGTATTCGTCCTTGATTTAAAAGATGGTTCTCTTGTAAGGACTATTGATTCAGGAATTCAAAATGCATTTGCAGGGTCAATGGTTAATGCACAGGCTGATTTTGATATGGATAATTTAACGGCTAATGGCTTCTATCAGGATGACGCTGTCTATTTTGGTTTTACAAAAGCTGAGAACAACCCCCCTCTTTCTACAACAAAATGGAATTCCGGCGGTGTCATGAGGCTCTTTACAAAAAATAGTCTCGATCCTGATGATTGGGCTTTAAATAAGGTAATCGAGAACATCGGTCCTGTTACCTCAGCTGTTACCCGGCTACAGAATTTTAAAGAGGATGATATATGGCTATTCTGGGGGACAGGAAGATACTATTTCAAAATTGCTGATAACATTGACGACTCAGACAGTGGCAGGAGTTTATATGGTGTGAAAGAGCCATGTTTTAGTCCAGCAGGTGTTGATTTTGACTGCACAACCACGGTTGCAAGAAGTTCCCTTGGCGATGCCTCTTCTGGTGCATCTTCAGATGAAGATGGCTGGTATATAAATCTTGATTTATGCACAGATTTAGATGCAAGCGGAAATCCAATAAATGTTGATTGCTCTGCTACCTCAACGAGTGGATATAAGACAGAGCGGAATGTAACAGACCCATTGGCAACACCTATTGGAGCGGTATTCTTTACAACTACCAAACCTGCTGCTGATGTCTGTTCATTCGGCGGAGCATCCCATCTCTGGGTTGTTGATTATGATACAGGCGGAGCTGTAAGCAGTTCCATACTAAGAGGGAAAGCATTGCTCCAGGTTTCAACAGGTAGTATTGAGGAGATAACCCTGGAGTCTGCTCTGACTGAAAAAGGTGGAAGAAGAACTCCTATGATTCAGGGTGTTCCGCCTACAGGAGCGCCTCCTGGCATCCTTATTCCACCTAATCCTGTAGATAAAATTTTACATATAAGGGAGAAATAAAATTATAAAAAGAATAGTTAAATGTATCCGCGAATCCAGCAATAAGGAATTGTCATTGCGAGTGAAACGAAGCAATCTCGTCTCTTGCAATGACAAACATATTAAGCGGTCGAACATAGCGAATATAGAAAAGGATGACGGCGTAACATTAACTGAGGTTATGGTTGTTGTGAGTATTATCGCTATACTTGTGATTGCCTTTGGGTTTTCGTATCAGGGATGGATGGGTAAATACAGGGTAGAAAGCCAGATAAAGCAGATATATGCTGATTTGATGGATGCACGATCAAGGGCTGTAACAAGAAATCACAGGTATTTTGTCTCTCTGGATACCAACAACTATCAGGCAACTGAAGACACAAATGACAGTCTCGGGATAGCCCCTGATGCCGGAGATGATACTATATGGGATAGCGCAAAGACGCTTGAGTATGGATATCAGTTCACAATGGTCAGCGCTGAGACATTGCCTCTAACGCTAATCATTGACACAAGAGGGCTTTTATCATATGTAAGTGGAGGCAACATTTTACCTGTAACCACGCAAATAGTTACACGTATTGATAGCACATATGAGCCGGATTATGATTGTTTGTTATTGGATCGTTCAAGAATAAGGATGGGTCAGTATAATGGAACAATCTGTGAAGAAAAATAAGGTGATGAGAACCCTTTACAATGACAAAGGTGTGAGCCTTGTTGAGGTAATGATTGCGCTTGTGGTGCTTCTACTTGTTTTTATTGGATTATTGCAGGCAGCACTTCTCGGCATAGACCATAACATGCGAAACCTTTTGAGAGAAGAGGCGGTTAATGTTGCCGCAGCAAGGCTGGAAGAAGTCAGAAATGAACCTTTCGCTAATGTAGTATCAGACACTACATCTCTTCCAGGAGGGGTTGATTGTCCAAATACTTTCACTAATGGAGAAAGAATTCAAAGAACCTTTAGAAATATAACAAAAGATTTTTGTACAAATATTACTTGTAAAGATGTTGATGGAGATGATAATTGTGCTACTGATGATGCTGCTTCTAATACAAAACGGATAAATGTCAGGGTAACATGGAGATGGAAAGGTGAAGATTTTATTCAAAGTGCAACTACATTGAGGAGAAGATGATTAAGAGAGAGGAAGGATTTACATTAGTAGAACTTCTCATCACAATGGTGGTCTTTGTCCTTACCATAGCTGCTGCAACAGGAATATTTGTGCCCATACTAACACAGTTCAAACAACAGAGCAAGATAGCAGAGAGTAATATAGAAGGCATAATCGGGCTTGAACTATTAAGAAAAGACATTGAGCAGGCAGGTTTTGGCATCCCATGGGTTGTGCCCACTGCTGTTAGTTATAATGAAGCAGCCGCGGCTCCAGCGTCATTATATAATGATTCTCCTTCCGATCCCCCAAGAGCTATATTAAGCGGCGATGATGCCGGAACAAATGGCTCAGATTATCTTGTTATCAAGGCAACGAGTGTCTCTACAAGTGAACCGACTGTTAAATGGACTTATGTTACAGGGACAGGTGGTGGTGGTAGCACTGTTCATATTTGGGGCAATACTACTGAAGATTTGGTTAGCGGTCTGGACAGGGTTATTGTAATAATTCCAAGCCGGGGCGAAAATAATCAAAAAGTATTGGTAAACGATGGTGCCAGTTTTTATGACATATTTGATTCAGCTAATTTCCCTGCAGGTTTTGCACCAGCCACCTCCAATGATCGTTATTTAGTATATGGCGTTGACAGTGTTAATCTCAGGATGCCTTTCAACAGGGCAGATTATTATATATCAACTACAAACGTGCCTCCCCGTTGTGCTCCAACCACAGGTGTCCTTATGAAAGGGCTTATAAATCATGGAGATGGTACAAGAAACCCAGAAATTCCCCTCTTTGATTGCGTGGCTGATATGCAGATAATCTTCAGAAGTGATACAGATGATGACGGGGTTATTGATAATGAAGCATCTGACATATCAGGGCTCACAGCCAATCAAATAAGGCAACAATTAAAGGAAGTAAGGGTTTATATACTTGCTCATGAAGGACAAAAAGATGCTACTTATAGATATCAAAGCAATTCTATTTATGTTGGGGCTGACGAGACGATTCCTCAGGCATTAAATTTAGGAAGAAATTTTGACCTTACTCCTATTGCAGACTACCAGAATTATCGGTGGAAGATATATACAATAGTCGTGAAACCAGACAATTTGAGAGGATAAAATGAGAAGTCAGAAAATAAATACTACTATTAATAATGAAAAGGGTATTGCACTCATGATGGTGCTTGTGCTGTCATTAATCGCACTGGCTATTGTGGCTACATTAGTCTATCTTGTCATACAGGGCACAAAGACTTCGGGTTTCATGAAGAGATATGAGTCAGCCCGCGAAGCAGGAATCGGCGGAGCAGAAATAGTAGGCGCACTCATATCGAATCGCGGCAATCTTGTAATTCCAAAAGGTGACGGAGAATATTATGTTAATTTACCAAATCAGTGTGATTGTGGCGATCCTGTTACCCCCGGTGACAATAAATTTTCAGATGGTTCGTCTATTCCTGCCGACTCAGAATATATATGCATATGTGCCAAATTATGTGACCCTACTTCAAACTGGCCTGCAACATGCAGCAGCACGCTTGATCCGTTATTGTCAACAGATCCATATCTTGGGGATAGGATGCAATTTGACCTTTCCGGTCTCGGGACAGACTCCTACCAGGTATCTGTGAAAATAGTTGATACAACTATTGGCAACTCAAGTCTTAGTGGTGAAGAGCTTGGCACAGGAGGAGTTGCTTCATCAACTTCAGGAGTAATTTCAGCCCCTCCAATGCCTTATTTATACAGAATTGAAATTGATTCAGTGAACAATACAACCCAAACCGAGAGGTCAAGGCTGTCAGTGCTCTATGCCTATTAATTAAAGCGATAATTATCTGAAGCCTAATGTATTGTTGTCACTAACACTTCTTCTTTACAAGCAGAATATACGCAGGCTAAAGCCTGCGGCTACCATTGTGACACAGTCTCTTGATGCGGAATCCAGTTCTTTAAATTTTTCTTGTTATTCTACTTTATAAATTTATGCGAAATAATTATAATTTCAATTACTTAACAAATGGCGATTATGGTAATTTCAAGAGTTTCGTGAAAAATAGGGACAGTTTATATGAAAAACAGAGAACAGTCAGTAGGGTTACATCTCCAAGCTGTCCATAATATCTGAAATGGTAGTTGATATGAAAAACGAAAAACCGCCAGCAGAACCACAAGTAGAACCGCCAGCAGAACCACAAACAGAACTACAAACAGAACCACAAGCAGAACCACAAGCAGAACCGCCAGGAGAACCACAAACAGAACTACAAACAGAACCACAAGTAGAACCGCCAGCAGAACCACAAGTAGGACAGGCGTCTCGCCTGTCAGAACATTCATGGAGACGACATCTTCCGCACATTCAACTCTCTGCTGGGTATTATTTCATTACATTTACTACGCATAACAGGCAATTCTTACATCCATCACATAAAGATTGTGTTTTTGAAGCAATTCGTTTTTTAGATGGTAAGAGCTATGAACTCTATGCTGTTGTAGTATTAGATGATCATGTTCATATGGTGATAAACCCTATAGATACATTATCTAAGATAATGCATAGCATCAAAAGCTTTACTGCACATGAAATTAATAAAGTATCAAATAGAAGTGGTAAATTATGGCATGATGAGAATTTTGATAGTGTAATAAGAGATGAAAAGGAACTATTAGAGAAACTTAACTATATTGCAAATAATCCAATCAAAGCAAATTTGGTAGAAGAGTATGAAGAGTATAAATGGCTTTATATCAAAGGTTGGATAAATGATTATAAATAGACAGGCGGGACGCCTGTCCTACCGGATGAGGTTAGATTGTGAATAGAGATGGATGGATGGGGTTAAATTATACATAGAGTCAGGCGTCTCGCCTGTCCTACTGGATGAGGTTAGATTGTGAATAAAGATGGATGGATGGGATTAAATTATACATAAAGACAGGCGTCTCGCCTGTCCTACTATTTGGAGAGGAGTAATAAAAATGATTAGATTATTATCCATAATTATTTTATTATCAGCCTTAATTATTTCAGGTTGCAAAGGAAAAGAAGAAAAGCAGACTGTTCCACAGACCACATTTACAGAAGAACTGAAACAAAAGGAATCGAAATCACCTGTGGTTCCAGCGCCTGAAACTCCGCGAGAAGGTGATGTGACAACTCAGACACCTAATACACCTCCACGAATAACAACTCTGGACGTTTACCCGCAGTATCCTGTCATTGGAGACACGATTAAGATTGAAGCAGTTACACTTGACAAGGAAGATGATCCAGTCACAATTTCTTATCAGTGGTCAAAAAATGAAACGCTTTTACCCATAGAAACTTCTACATTGAAAGTAACAGAGGAATTCAAGCGCGGAGATAAAATATCAGTGAGGCTGATTCCGTATGATGGTAAAACTTATGGAAATCCTCTAACACTTAACATAGTAATTGCCAATGCATCGCCTGTAATACAACCATCGGAAGATATGCTAAATATAAAAGGAAGCTTTTATAGTTACAGGGTAAAAGCAAGTGATCCGGATGGCGATAAGCTTACATATACCCTGAAAACCGCACCATCAGGAATGACTATAAATACTGCCACTGGACAGATTCAATGGAGTATCCCAACAGATTTTAGAGGTGAAGCGCCTGTATCGGTATCTGTTACAGACGGACAGGGTGGTGAAGTTCTACAAAGTTTCACCCTCGAAGTAAAATAAGAATGTCCAGCGATTCTCGATGAAAAAGAGACGAGATTGCTTCAGGATAAGGCTGTCCGAGCATTTCACCTTTCAGGACAGGCGAGACGCCTGTCCTACTTGTTTTGTTATGAAATATGAATGACGAAAAGTCTGACTATATGGCTACAATTTTTAATCAAATGATTACATAAAATATGTAACCTTTTACACAATTAAACCCTTCTGCAGTATCTGTAAAATAAATAATCAATAAAAATCAATTAATTGAAAAATTAGAACGCTTTTTGCTAAAATAAGCAAATGCTATTTTTATTCATTGAAACAAGATGTGCAATATGAAGCAATTTATTAAGGCAATTTTTATATTTGGAATTATAAGCTTAGTTTTAAAAAACTTACCAGCTCATGCGCAAATAATGAATGATTACTGTATTACCCCTCCTTTTGTCGTTTCAGGTGTTAAGCCAAATCTGCTTTTGATGATTGATAACTCTGCCAGTATGTATGATTTAACTTATATAGACGAGAGTCCTGAAGCTGATTATTGCTACGATACCTCGTATAACGATGTAGAACCGTATGAAGGTTATTTTGAGCAAAATGAGTTTTATAGCTACAACGGAGCAAGTAGTAAGTTTGTTCCGGGAGCAGCGCTCCCCGGGAGTTGCACATATCGAACAGACTTTGTATGCATTAATATAACAGGAACTACTGTAGATAATTTTATAGCAAAAGGAAAATTCCTTAATTGGCTTTCAGCATCTAAATTCGATGTGCAGAAAAAGATATTAACAGGCGGTAAGTATGACACACTCAACAGGGTTCTTGTCGGCGAATCAAGGGGTTGTTTAGGAAGAAGATTTATAAAAAGGATACCTGACTTTGCTGATATAACTTTCGCTGTAAGAGGACCTAATGCGCTTGAACCTGATTATACCAATCCTGAAACACAGGGAGGCTTGACAAGGATTGAAATATTTCAGGGGACCTATAATGAAGAACGTTGTCAGGATGCCATTGATATTTGGGCTGCTGATGACCCTTTAGGTCAATGGACGAATGCAGCAAGTGATTGTCTTGGGATTTCAGGAGGAGGGGGAACAGCATCAGGCAGGGAACTGGCTACTTTCATTGAATCTGTTAGAGGCTGTTACCATATAAAAAATAATATTGAAGATATTGAAGCAGGGAAACTGGCATTTACTGAAGCAAACCTTTTAAAGAATGTCACAATCACCAATTTAGAAACTAATTGTACAAACGTTTACACTAAAGATTGTCCGGATCCGAATGATCTAAGTACATGTGAATCAATCCTCAATAACGAAGCAGGCGGAAATTATATCTGTGCAAGAACTGTTACACACATTACTCCATCATCACCTTATTATGACTTTTTGGGATCTGACACAACAGGTTTTGTCGGCAAGTGCTGGAATGGGTCGGCTGATAAATTTGTTGGTGGAGAAGCCTGCGTAAAAAGAGAATTTTTACATTACTGTAGCGGGTATGCTGCCCCAGAAGTGATAGACCCATCAGGTGGAGCATCCATTGATACAGCAGACAACGTGCCTGCTGTCATAAGAGATGCGAGTGTCAGGGCATTAGGAGATCCTCTTATGCCTGCTGGAAGTATAGATGATGTCTTTTATGTTAAAGTATCGATTGCAACGCCCCCTGACGGCTTAATTCAGAAGTATGAAGACTCAATCCGTTTTGGTGCAATGGTTTTTAATTTCAACGGTTCTGACGAAGAATGCCCCATAGATGCTTCAAATATATTATGCCCGAAAATCTGTTCAGAAACTACTACAAAGAGTTGTGCAGTTGATGCGGATTGTCCCTCCGGTGAAAGATGTGTGCTTTCTTCCAATGCTGATGGTGGTCAAATAATACATTACATTAAAAATGTTTGCTCTGTATCTTCAACTCTGTGTGATATTGACCAAGATTGCCCATCGGGTCAAGAATGCGTTTCTAAGGTTGGAGATCACAGTTCAGGTTTAATTAAGTCAATTGATGATATTCAGGCAGCATCATGGACTCCTTTTGCCGAAGCATTTCATGATGCAATCGGATATTTTGCACAGAGGACAGATCTCAGGATAGCAGACGGTAACTTTATAACTGAATCTGAAGATATTAATTATCCTGACCCCGTCCAATACAGATGCCAGAATAACAATATATTGATTATAACTGACGGCATGTCAACAGCAGACCTTGATACAAAGGTGAGAGATACTGTTCGAGTATATCATGAAGAACCGGATGATACATTTTATGATGTGCCTTTAACTCTTACATCATTTCCCACCTGCCCCCAATTTGCAGGAAGTAGAAACCTCGACGACCTTGCCTGGGTAGCCAAAAATAGAGACATCAAGGATTTTAGTGCGCCACCTCCCGATGACTCGATAAACAGCAGGACAATTCTGACACATGTAGTTTTTACAGGAGAAGCAACAGGTGAACCTGATGAGTGTGATCCAAATGTATTGATGCAGGAAACCGCTGAAAACGGAGGATCAAAGCTCAGTGTTGCTGAAGATCCATCACAGCTATATAGTGCTCTGGAAGAGACTTTTCAGAGGATAGCTGCAAGGTCATCTTCAGGAACTGCTGCTTCTGTTCTTGCATCCGGCGAGGGAAGTGGAGCGAATCTGCTACAGGCACTCTTTTATCCACAGCGAAGTTCCGGCGGAACTACAATAAAATGGACAGGTTCACTCCAGAACTTCTGGTATTATATTGACCCTTATATGATATATAGCACTATCAGAGAGAATTCGAGTGATACCAGTAGCATTAAAGAGCTTGATTTGAGTTCTGATTATATAATGCATTTTAAATTTCCTGCTTCAGCAACAGATCAAAATACTATAGCTAATCTATATTCAGACTCCGATTGCGATGGCACCGCCAACAGTTACGTGGGCTATAAATATCTGGATGAATTTATTGACCCATCCAATAAAATAAAGTATCTCTGGGAAGCTGGCAAATTATTATGGGCAAAAAATCCGTTAACAAGAAATATTTATACATTTGATGGAACTACAAGGATTCAGATACCACAAGTTGCAAATCCAATAGGTAGTGGTTCTACTTTAATATCACTTCTACAGGCATCAGATGTTAATGAGGCGAACGCAATTATAAGATATGTTAGGGGAGAAGATACTCCATTCAGCCCTGAAATAGATTCAGGATATAGCCCTGATTATAGAAAAAGAACTATTTCAATCAGTGGTGTTTCAAATACATGGAAGCTTGGAGATATAGTAACATCAACTCCGAAAGTTGCATCATGGTCACCTTTGAATACTTATCATAAGGTATATGGTGACATCTCATATGGCCCTTATGGTTATAGCCCTAAATTGACTGACCCCATCAACAATAATCAATTCATCTCAACACAGGACTATAAAAACAGGGGGATGGTTTTTGTTGGTGCAAATGACGGAATGCTTCATGCCTTTAAACTCGGAACCATTAAAATATATGAAGAAAATTGTAAGAAAGCAGAATTATCGGGAACAGATCTGGGGGAAGAGATGTGGGCTTACATACCCAAACACGCCCTGCCATATCTCAGATATATGACTGATGAAGAGTATTGTCATCTATATTTTGCAGATGCAGTACCAAATCTGTTTGATGTCAGCATAGGAGGAAAACCTGATGATCCGATAAGTGTAAATAGCTGGAGGACTATACTCATAGGCGGGATGCGTTATGGTGGCGCATCCAGGGATACTGCAAGCTCATTTGGTGTCCAGACCCCTTCAGCAGGAATTGGTTATTCCTCATATTTTGCACTTGATATAACAAATACACTTGCTGATCCAACAAAACCTCCTGAAGTGCTCTGGGAATTTTCAAATGAGCAAATAGAAACCCTTTACCCTGGTGAAACTGCAACAGGTGGCTTTGGTTTTGCAACTTCAGGACCTGCGATTGTCAGAATCGGACCCAAAGGTAAAAATGGAAAATGGTTTGCTGTATTTGCCTCAGGACCAACCGGCCCAATCAATACTGAGGCACATCAGTTTATGGGTTATTCTGATCAGCCACTAAAAGTTTTTGTTCTGGATCTCGCAACAGGGAATATTGCGAGAATCATAAAGCAGACAAAAGATGGTTCAACAATCCAGAATGCTTTTGCAGGTTCTTTGATAAGCTCTCCTGTTGATCTTGATCAGAATAATCCCACCTCATCAGGTTTCTATTCAGACGACGCTATTTATTTTGGATACACACAGGCAGAAGTAGAAGAAATTGATATCAATACTACCAAATGGACAAAAGGCGGCGTTTTGCGTCTTAACACAAAAGAATCTGCTGACCCAAGCCAATGGACACTGGAAAAGGTTATTGTAGATATTGGTCCTGTTACAACAGCAGTATCAAAACTTCAGAATTATGAAGTTGGTAATGAATCCTTATGGCTATTTTTCGGGACTGGCAGATACTACTATAAGATTGCCTCAGAGATTGATGACGCAAACAGCATCAGAAAATTATATGGATTAAAAGATCCCTGTTTTGATAGTGGTGATGCAAAACTTGATTCAACCTGCAATTCATTTTATTCAGGTGATGGTTCTCTCGGAGATGTTACAACAGATTCAACCAATGCAACATCTGAAGGCTGGAAGATAAATCTTGATTCGTGCACTACTTTAAATGGAAGTGAAGCCCCATCATGTGCAGATTCAAGTGTTGTATACAGAGCAGAACGTATGGTAACTGATCCACTTGCTACGCCGATTGGAGCTGTATTTTTCACAACTATTAAACCAACAGCAGATGTATGTGAATATGGTGGAATAACTCATCTCTGGGCTGTCTATTATGCAACAGGAGGAGCTGTAAAAAAACATGTATTAAGGGGAAAAGTATTAATACAGGTATCAACTGGAAGTATAGGAGAAATTCATTTGCCATCAGCATTTACACAGAAAAGAGACTATGGGGCACCTGAAGGGGAGACTGTTGATTACCGCAGAACCGGGCCAACTGAAGGAATAGCAGCAACAGAAAAACCGCAGGTGAATATCCCTCCAAGGCCGATAAGAAGAGTTTTTCACCTACAGCAAAGATGACATACAAAGGTATAACATTAGTCGAAACTATGGTTGTTGTGAGTATTATTGCTATACTCGTGATAGCCTTTGGTTTCTCGTATGAAGGATGGATGGGAAAATACAGAATTGAGAGTCAAATCAAGGAGGTATATTCAGACCTGATGGAGGCGAGGACAAGGGCTATGACAAGAAACATGCTTCACTTTGCAGTGATTAATACAGACAATTACGCTATTTATGAGGATACAAATAATAGTTATGGAAATTCACCTGATGCAGAAGATCAGTCAATATGGTCAAAACCGAAAACACTAATATATAACTATCAGTTCAAAATGATAAGTTCCGGCACTTTGCCTCGAACATTAACTTTTGATACACGAGGGCTTATTTCAAATGCAACAGCAGCCATCAGCTTCCGTATAGACAATTCATTAGACCCTGACTTTGACTGCCTGATAATAGATGAGGCAAGAATAAGGATGGGTAAAACAAATACAACAGGAACTGCTTGTGATGAAAAATAACATAGGCAATAAAGGTGTCTCCCTTGTTGAGGTAATGATTGCGCTTGTTGTGCTGCTTCTTGTTTTCATCGGATTACTTCAGGCAGCACTGCTCGGGATAGACCATAACATGAGAAATCTTCTTAGAGAAGAGGCGGTTAATATTGTGTCACAGAAGGCTGAAGAGATAAGGACTCTTCCATTTGATCATGTTAAATCGAATCCAGGGATTTGTTCAATAACAAATAATATATGTTCAGTTAATGAAGATTGTGCTAACGGTGAGACATGCAATACTCCATCCACAGCAACAATATCATCTTGTGCAGACCCGAGTTATCCAATAAAAATAGAAAGAAATTTCAGAAATATACAAAATTTCCCATTTGGTTTAGAGGTGACAGTGACTGACGCCCTTGATCCGGATGGTGTCACTTTGAGCACAAAGCAGATAGAAATATTAGCAGCGTGGGAATATAAAAATGAGTGCTACACGCAGAGCATAACCACTGTAAGGAGAAGATAATGAAAAAAGAAGGAGGGTTTACCCTTGTAGAGCTTCTCATTACAATGGTGGTTTTTGTCCTTACCATAGCTGCTGCCACAGGAATATTTGTGCCCATGCTTACACAATTTAAGCAGCAGAGCAAGATAGCAGAGAGCAATATCGAGAACATAATTGGTCTTGAATTATTAAAGAGAGATATTGAACACGCAGGATTTGGTTTGCCTTGGAATATACCGGTTGGTATTACATATCAGGAAGCTTCAAGTTCACCAGCAAGTAACTACAATGAACCAACTGTTAGTGGCACCACTAATCCTCCAAGGGCTATTTTAAGTGGTAATAATGTGAATTTTACAAATGTTGTAAACGGATCTGACTATCTTGTGCTTAAGGCAACTAATATTGCAATGAGTGACGCCTCTGCTAAATGGACAGAAGTAATTTCCAAAATAGATGCAACTGGCAATAAAAAGACAATGGTAAGATCATGGGGTTCTTCGGTTGATGATTTAAGCACAAGCGAGAGAGTTATAGTTCTCATACCGAGTAAGGGAGAAAATAATCAAAGAATTCTGAAAACGAGTGATAATGATAGCACTAAATTTTCAGTCCAGTTTAATCAAAACTTCCCGGCAGACTTTGCACCTCCTCAGGGAGAAGTATATTTAGTTTATGGGGTTACCCCGGTTGCTGATCCGATTGATACAGCCCTCAGGATGCCATTTAACAGGGCTGATTACTATATATCCAAGCTGAATATACCACAGAAGTGCGCGTCAAATACAGGTGTTCTAAGAAAAGCTGTTTTGAACCATAGCGGTACTTTTCAGGGGGGCATTCATCAAATTCTTGATTGCGTTGCTGATATGCAGGTTATTTTCGGAAGGGATACAGACAATGATGGAGATGTTGATAACAGGACGGATGATTTATCAGGCCTTACAGCGCAGCAGATACGTGAACAGGTGAAAGATATCAGGGTATACATACTTGCCCACGAGGGACAAAAGGACAGTAATTTTACTTATTGCCAGGATCCACCGTCTTGTTCAGATAAAACAATATATGTAGGTGAGCAAGGATTGGGAAGAGATTTTGACTTGACCACAATACCAGATTGGCAGAACTATCGCTGGAAGCTAGACAGAATTGTTGTGAAGCCAAAGAATTTGAGAGGATAAAATGGGAAGTCAGAAGGCGGAAGTTAGAAGTCAGGAAATAGATTGTACTATTAATAATGAAAAGGGTATTGCGCTCATGATGGTGCTTGTCCTGTCATTGATCGCTCTTGCGATTATTTCTGCATTGCTATATCTTGTAATACAGGGCACAAAATTTTCAGGTTTTCACAAAAGATATGCATCCGCTCTTGACGCCGGAATTGGTGGAGCTGAGATTTCTGCTGCTCTTGTAACAAATCGCGGTGAACTTGTAATCCAGGGACTTGTTAATTTGCCGACTTCCTGTATTTGTGGTTTTGATACAAATCCATTTGATGAGATATATCCTGATCCTTTACCAAATAATTGTTTATGCCGTAAATTATGTATGCCACCTTACAATATTGACGGTTCTTACAACTGGACAATATGTGGATCTGATGGTACTTCGCTTGACCCTGTTTTAAGTCCGGATATACCACCTTTCGATCTCTCTGGTTATGGAACAAATTATAGGGTTTTTGCAAAGATTGTTGATACAACTGTCGGTGTTACAGATTTAAGCGGAGAAAATCTTTCTTGTGGTGCCGGCGCAGCCTATGAATGTGCAACATTTACCGGACCTCCAACACCCTATTTATACAGAATAGAGATAAATTCACAGGATACAAATAATCCTGTTGAGAAAGCCCGTCTGTCTGTACTCTATGCGTATTGAAGAAACCACCTAACCCATTTTATTTATAAACCCAAAAAATGCAATTGAATAATGCAGATGTTGCGAGAAAATTTATTTTTCGATTCCTTAGTGTTCCTTTAACTAATGGTTTTGCGAATATTTTTATCCATAAAACAATTAAAATAAATCCGATAATTCATCGAGTTAAAGAAATTTTTGAGCAATGTCTGCATTATTCGGGTAAATTTTTAAGGTATAGGACATGGCATTTAAATATTGCCGAAACTCGTTCTTTTGATTATGATATTTTTATGAGATATTTTATCTGTCTTTTTATTTTAATCTTTTTTCTATCACTGCCTGCCTATGCTGAAGAGACGGATTGCAAAGCTTATCTTAAAGAAGGAAAGATTGCGCTTGACAACTCACAATACAAAGAAGCCATAAAACGCTTATCTGAAGCAGTAAAAGGATGTGCTCCACTTGATGATTATGCCTTGTTTTGGCTTTCAGAGGCATACCATGATGTAGGAAATTATAAGGAGTCTCTGAAAGTAATACGTGATCTTTTGAATAACTATCAGGATACCCCTCTTATTAAACAGGCAAGAATCAGGGAGATAACCGAAGCTTCTGAAATTTCAGAGGAAAATATTGAGAAGCTATATGAATCTTACATTATTGATTATCCGAATGATCAAAGAATGAAATATCTCTACGCAAAATTTTTAATACAAAATGGCAATAAAAGCAAAGCAAAAGAATTCTTTAAGGATCTTTACATAAGTGCAGGACCTTATTCATCTGCTGCTTTCAATGAATTGAAATCTGATGATATAAGTACAGAAGATATTATTGAGAGATCCTCAAATCTGATAGATCGTATGCAATACACAAAAGCAGAAGATGAGTTGAGGGCTATAATCATAAAAGATAATGAAAAGTTACAGAATCAGATCTACAAAAATCTTGGCATTTCTCTTTTTAAACAGAAAAAATATAAGGAGGCAGCTGAAATATTTGCTAAGGCACATGAGCGATACTGGGAGATACGGTCACTCTATAGGGCTGGAGAAAAAGAAACTGTCAATTCCTCACTAAAGGAATTACTGGATAATGGAGATAATAGAATGGCTTCTATTCTTATTTCTCTGGCAGCAGACAGGAGGAGGGAAGGTAAAATTGACGAGGCATTAAGTCTTTATCAAAGCATAATTGAAAAATATCCTTCAGAGAGTGAGGATGCCCTATGGGGAATTGGATGGACATACTATTTAACAGGAGCATATGATAAGGCATCTGAAATCTTTACAAAGCTTTATGATACTTATAAAGATTCACGTTATTTATACTGGCATGCCCGTAGTATTGAAGTAGCAGGTGGTGACGCAAAACAGATGTATCATTCACTTATAGAGAAAGGCCGTAATTTTTATGGTGCAATGACACACGTCAAAGGACTATTATCATCAGCCCTGTCAGAGCATGAGAAAATAAAGCTGGCAAATGATATAGTCCCTGTAACGAAAAATACCTTACCAGAAAAGAAAAATGAACGTATAGATACACTCTTCAGTATAGGTTTTTCAAAAGAAGCTCTGATGGAACTAAATTACCTTGCAAGAAATCCTGATTCCATTGAAGATGTTTTATATGCATGTAATAAATTCAATGAACTTAAGGAATACAGATATTCAGTGGGGCTTGCTGTAAAAGTACCTTATAATGAAAAGATGCATCCGTACTTATATCCATTAGCATACTTAGAGATTATTGAAAGTTTAGCAAAAAAATATGATATTGAACCATTAATTGTCCTTTCGATTGTAAGAGAGGAGAGCAGGTTCAATCCTGAAGCAAGGTCTCCTGCTGGTGCTATAGGTCTCATGCAATTGATGCCCTCAACTGCAAAGAGATTTGATTCCATTTTAAAACTGAATATAAATAATATGCATGATATCTTTGATATAGAAAAAAATCTGAAAATCGGAATCTATTACCTGAATTATTTGATAAAAGAGTTTGGGTCTTATGCATATGCAATTGCAGCATATAATGCTGGAGAACAAACAGTAAAAAGGTGGACTCAAAATGCAAATTACAAATCTGTCGATGAATTTATTGAGGATATACCATACATCGAAACAAAAAATTATGTGAAAAGGGTAATAAATACCTTTTTTGAATACGCCTTATTTTCTCCTGCAGGAGTCAGCAGAAAGACAATTTCATTCGAAATGTTATAGACTTTCAATCAGGCATTTTGTTATTTTATTTACGATGGTTTTGCAAAAGACTCTTTTCAATGATGAACAAGATAAAGAACACCTGAGAGAATTAAAAAAGGAGGTTAAACCATTGGAAAAACTTAAGACACTTGAAGACAAAATTGCAAATGCAATTGATAAGGTTAAAACCCTTAAAGAAGAAAAGATGATTACTGAGAGAAGAGTTCAGGAACTTGAAGGACTTCTTAATGAAAAAAACATAGAAATTGAGCAGCTCAAAGCAGAGAAGAGCCTTGTGAAAAGCCAACTTGAGGCTCTCCTTAACGAGATTGAAGCACTGGAGGTAGAATAGGTGTTATGGGCAGTACTGAAGTATATATACTTGGACAGAAATATACTATTAGAGGTGATGCTCCAGAAGAATATATAAAACAACTGGCTGCTTTCGTTGATAAAAAACTTAAAGAAGTTTATAATGCAGTCCCAAATGTTACACCCGTTAAAGCATCTATTCTTGCCGCACTTGATATTGCTGATGAGTTATTTAAATTAAAAAATGAACATGAAGAGCTGGCAAAAAATATTGAGGATAAAACCAATAAACTGGCAGCATTATTTGATTAAAAATCAGATTCTCTGATTCCTACCAAAATGCGTTTTATTGCAGACCTGCATATACATTCTAAATACTCAAGAGCAACAAGTAAGGAAATGTCCCCTGAAAAAATCTGGGAATGGGCTCAATTGAAGGGGATTAAATTGATAGGTACAGGAGACTTTACACATCCTGAATGGTTTAAAGAACTTCAGGAAAAAACAGAACCATATGGAAATGGGCTCTTTATCCTGAAAAAGGATTTTTCTACAAATGATGTTCCAGACAGTTGCAGAGAGGAAGTTTTTTTTCTGCTCACATCAGAGATAAGCTGTATTTACAGTAAAAAAGCAAAGACGAGAAAAATACATTGTATTGTCTTAATGCCTGACTTTTCTAATGCAGCAAGATTGAATATTATGCTTTCAAGAATAGGAAATCTAAATGCTGATGGGAGACCTATATTAGGACTTGATGCAAAAGAGCTTTTAAAAATAGTTTTAGAAATTTCACCTGATGCTTTACTTATTCCAGCACATGCATGGACACCACATTTTTCGATATTTGGAGCAGAATCTGGATTTGATTCAGTTGAAGAATGTTTCGAGGATTTAGCGACTTATATTTATGCTATTGAAACAGGGCTTTCGTCTGATCCATCAATGAACTGGCGACTTTCTGCGCTCGACAGACTCACCCTCATATCTAATTCAGATGCACATTCACCTGCAAAAATAGGGCGCGAGGCAAACATATTTGATACAGAGCTTTCATACAAAGGGGTCATGGATGCGATCAAAACAAAAAAAGGTTTTCTTGGCACAATAGAATTTTTCCCTGAAGAAGGGAAGTACCATTATGATGGACACAGGTTATGTGGCGTCAGTCTGTCTCCTGTGGAAACAATTCAACATAATTACCTTTGTCCTGTTTGTGGTAAGAAAATTACAGTAGGAGTAATGCATAGAGTCGAAAAGCTTGCTGACCGGCAAGATGGCTTCAAACCGCTGAATGCTCCATCTTTTTACTCGATCATTCCATTACCTGAGATTATTGCAGAAGTGCTTAAAGTTGGTGTTAACAGTAAAGCTGTAGAGAATACATATTGGTCAATGTTACATAAGCTCGGTAGTGAATTCAATATCCTTATGAATTTGTCCTTAGAAGACTTAGGGAAAACATGCTCTCCTTTAATTAAAGAAGCCATTGGTCGTATGCGTACTGGAAATGTGCATATCGCACCAGGTTTTGATGGAGAATATGGTAAGATAAAGATCTTTGAAACGGTTGACAGGAGAGAGATTAAGGGACAGAAAATGCTTTTTTAATTATTGTAAAGTATAACGTGGCCCTCCACCACCTTCCGGGAGATTCCATACTATATTTTCAAAAGGACATTTCAGATCGCAGGTTTTGCAATGAAGACAGTTACTGAAATTAACTTTTATTCTATCGCCTTCAAGTTCATATACAGCGGCTGGACAGAATACTGTGCAGGAAGCATTATATTCATCAATACATTTTTTGCAGTTTTCTTCATCTTTCAAACGTATATGGCTTTTCTGTTTTTCGTCATGTGAAGTGCCAGATAAATATACATCTGTTAGCTTGCTTACTATAATTCTTTCATCTGGCTTTGGCAATGGCTCGAATGATTTACTGCCGTAAAAACTTTTTATATTCTTTGTTGTTAAGTAATCGTATTTTGATTTAAGATCTCCAATTGGAGTAGCCCCGCCAGTAAGAATCTGGAAAGCAAGAAGAGGCCCGCCAGGAAAAGGCACCCCCATTGCAACAGCAGGTGTGAAATTACGGCTCTTCTTGAGGTCAGAATATATCCAGCTGTTTTTCAATTTTTCTTCATATTTTGCGAGTTGGCTTTCTGAAAAATTTTTTGTCTTATAGGCTTCAAAAAGAACTTCTGCAGCAAGCATTCCGGATTTTATAGCTGTATGCAGTCCTTTCAATTTTCGAGAATCAACAAGGTTTGCAGAATCGCCGATTATCATAACTCCATCAGAGGTAAGTTTTGGGATAGAAAAATATCCACCGCAAGGAAGTGTTCGTGCTCCGTAATGAGTGGGTTTCCCATCTTTGATGATACTGTTTATCAGAGGATGCATTTTATATTTTTGAAGTTCTTTATGTGGATCTAACTGTGGGTCCTCTGAACTGAGATGAGCTATAAGCCCGATGACAACCTGTGTTTCAGAAATACAATAAATGAATCCTCCGCCAGAAATTCCTTTTCGAAAAGGATACCCGAATGTATGAATGCATTCTCCTTTTTTGAGAGGATTATTCGTTAGTTCATAGATCTCCTTTACACCCAGTTCATAAATAGAAGGAGACCTGTCTTGATCAAGATGCAATTTCTCGACAATGCCTTTGAGTAAAGTGCCGTTGCTTCCCTCACCAAGAACAACAACTTTTGAGTTCAGAATATAACCCGGGGTTTCGTATTCGCCATTCTCCTGAAGGCGTTTGTCGTCTGTACGTACTCCTGTTACTTTTGTTCCTTCATAGAGAATTTCAACAGCAGCCGTTCCTTCAAGAAGCATTACTTTATTCTGTTCTGCAATCTTAGAAAGCCAGCTTATAAATCTGGAGAGTGAGATAATATAATTTCCATGATTATTCAAAAAAGAAGGAATAAAAGGAATCTTGATTTTTCTATTTCTGGTTAAGAAATAAATGGATTCCTTATTTACCTCTGTATAAACTGGACAACCACGCTTCTTATGATCAGGTAATAGTTCTGAAAGCACATCAGGAATGAGCACTGCTCCAGAAATGTTATGTGCACCAAAATAAGCGCCCTTTTCTAAAACAGCAATTTTGTCTTCGATATCAATTTTTTCACCCTGTCGTGTCCCACTGTCAATCTCCTCATTATATTTCTGGATGAGGTTTGTCAGATGAATTGCACTGCTTAAATTGGCAGGCCCTCCACCAACAAAGATAATATCGAATTCTATTACTTCGCGTTCCACTCTACTTTTTAAAAAGATTAATTTAAAAGATGCTAAAAAGTATAACATATTAAGATTGTATTTTAGACATAATTATTAACCCAAATAATACAGATGTTGCGAAAAAATTTATTTTTTGATACCTTAGTGCACATTTAACTGATGGTTTTTTGAATATTTTTATCCATATAACATGTACCCCCCTTTAATTCCCCCCTTGGCAAGGGGGACTACGGGGGAATATCGAGTTAAAGAATTTTCTGAGCAATATCTGCATTATTTGGGTTAACGTCGATATTTTTATGAACGACATACTTTACGGGTTGAATGAATCACAGAAAAAAGCGGTGACTACTACTGAGGGGCCGGTGATGATTATTGCAGGGCCGGGCACCGGTAAGACCTTAACTATTGTTCGGAGAATTTCTTATCTCATTCACAAAGGGACAAATCCAGAGCGTATTCTTGGTGTGACATTCACTAACAGGGCTGCAAATGAGATGAAGAAAAGGGCAGAGGATTTCCTGGGCAAAAATGCACATAAGGTATTTATTGGTACCTTTCATTTACTCGGCTTGAGAATTATTCAAGATTTTTTCAAAGACAGTTTTATAATTATCAACAGAGATGAGCAGGAAAATATTTTAAAGGGTTTAATAAAGAAATCTGGAATGAAATTAAAGCAGGTTGCTGAAAAGATTTCGAGAATAAAAAACTATACTGAATACATTGATGATTCTATAAAAACAATTTTCGAAAAATATCAGAACACATTGAAAGAAAAAAACGCCTTCGATTTTGATGACCTTATATGTAAATCAATAGATATACTCAGTGATAATGATAACCATGGAAAATATAAAGATGCCTTTGAATATATAATGGTAGATGAGTATCAGGATATCAATCCGGCACAGTACAGATTGCTGAAACTTCTTACACCAAAGAGTCGTAACCTCTGTGTAATCGGAGATTCTGACCAGGCAATCTATGCCTTCAGAGGGGCTGATGTCACTAATTTCCTGAACTTTGATAAGGATTATACTGATGTACAGAAAATCGCTCTCGTTGATAATTATCGTTCAACAGGAATAATAATCGAGGCATCGAATGAACTCATTAAAAATAATCTTAAGAGAATAGAAAGGAAAATCAACCCATTGAAGGATACAGGTCTTCCGATCAGAATTATCTCATTGCCTGATGAAAAGGCAGAGGGGAAATTCATTATAAAAGAAATTGAGAGAATGATTGGAGGCACAAGTCATTATCAAATGCTTCAGGAAGGAATGAACATAGAATTTTCAGGGCAGGGTTTCAACTTCTCAGATTTTGCAGTACTATTTAGATCGAATGCACAAGCACAGATATTGGAAGAAACTTTTAGTTTGTCAGGAATACCATATCAGGTAATAGGAAAACCACCCACGATTAATAACAAAATTATTAATGAATTAAAGAAATTATCGCCTGTTGAATTTTACAACAAAGTCATAGAGAATATCTCTTTGAAGGCTGATTCAGGAGACCCAGTCTATATAGTCCTTCAAAATATTGCATTACAGTATCAATATAATGATTTTGAACTATCGGATATGTTTGTTAAACTTATACAAGAAATTAAACTAATTACACCCGCTGATATCTACAATTCAAAATCAGATGCTGTAACTCTTATGACCCTCCATATGTCTAAAGGGCTTGAATTCAGGGTAGTATTTATAACAGGTGTTGAAGAAGGTTTAATTCCTTACAACATAAAAAAGGATGTAACTGATATTGAGGAAGAGAGGAGGCTTTTTTATGTTGGTATGACGCGGGCAAAGGATGAGCTCTTCCTTACAAATACAAGGAGCAGATTTATATATGGACATAAACATCCTCAGTCCCCTTCCCCATTTCTAAGAGAGATTCCTGAAAAATTTATCTCAAATGTCTATATACCTGATAAAATAGACAGGATTAAAAAGGACGGCCAGATAGGTCTTTTTACTACTCTTTAGATTCAGCAATTATTTGATACATCTAATTCTAATTGACATTCAATAATATGTAAAATTATTATTAACTACAATGGTAGATAATAATAAAACTGATATTGTAATAAAGCACCTCATGTATTTAGGTTTTTCGGAATACGAAGCGAAGGTTTACCTTACATTACTACGGGAGAGTCCTGCTACTGCCTATGAGGTGGGTAAATCTTCTGGAGTTCCTACATCAAAGGTTTATAGAGTTCTCGAAAAGCTCATCGAAAAGGGTAACATCTCAATTATTGATGAGAAAAAAACTGCTAAATACATTCCAATACCACCTCAGGATTTAGTTGAAAGATATAAAGATATTACAGAGAATATTCTTACATCATTAATGATCAGACTATCGGATTTCAAGACGAAACGTTCATCTTCATATATATGGAATATTACGGACTATAGTCATCTAATAAATAAAACCAATCAATCAATTAAAGCTACTACACGCACTATACTTCTCTCTATCTGGAAAGAAGAGCTTACACAAATAGAAAAAGAGATTCTTGAAGCACACAGGAGAGGTGTCAAAATTGCAATAGTTCATTTCGGTCAACCTTCAGTGAGGATTGGGCAGATGTATCTCCATCCTATTGAAAATACGATATATCATGAAAAAGGTGAGAAGGGATTCATTGCTGTAATTGATTCAAGAGAAATAATAATGGGAACTATATTCAGAAATAATAGGGTGGAAGGGGCATGGAGTTCGAATGTAGGATTTGTGACTATTATCGAGGACTATATAAAACATGATATTTATATTATGAAAATATTAAGACGTTTCGACAGGATACTCATAGAGCGATTTGGGGGGAATTATACAACGCTTAGAGATATTTTCAGCGACAGGGATTTAACATAGATAAAATTTAATAAATTGCATTTTTTGGGTATAATCCATCTATGAAAAAATTCTGGAGCATAAGGATGAGGTCATCCAAAAAATTAAAAACTCAAGATTCAAAATGCAAAATAAAAGAAACAAAAACCAAAATTCATGAATCGAAACTAAAAGAAATCCATATATCTGGAGCAGAAGGGCTTTATTTTAAATCAGAGATTAACACGATAGTTAATAGATACATTGAAAGGGCATTAAACCATCCTAAAGGCATGGCCGATAAAATTGTATTAACAATCGAAAATATTGAACAGAAACCTTATTCGATCAGATCTTTGCCAGTAAGCACTGTTTATAGCAGAACACCTTTTGAAGGGGAAAAAATAATTGAAAAGATAACACAAATGTTAGGTATATCTAAAATGGCTTTTCAAGTTGCTATTAAGATAATTAAAGAAGGTAATATGAGAGGGGCAACTCTTATTTCAGCAGAAAAAGCTAAAAGACTTGAGCCTGACTTTGAACGAGGGATTAGGGTATCACGTCTGGGGATAACTAATTCTGCTTCAAAAAAACTTTCCGCAGAACTTTCAAGATACAGTATTAATACTGAGACAGTAAAAGAGGCTATTATCCTTGCTTCCAAGGTTTCTTCTTATAAAGGAATAATTGCTGAACTTTGTATTTCAGATGACCCTGATTATACAACAGGGTATTTAGCATCTCAAAGATATGGCTATGTCAGGATACCGCATATAAAAAAAAGGGGAAGTAGAACGGGAGGCAGGGCTTTTTTTATCAAAGAAGGGGTTAATATAGAAAAAGTCACTCGTTATCTTGAAGAAACACCAGTAATAATTAATAGAGTTTCCACAAGTAAAGGGGTAGTGCCACTTAATGAAATCCTCAATAATTATCATAAGTAACCCTGCTGCAAAAAGCGCTTCTAAAAAAAAGATTCAAGGGGCATATCATCTCCTGAGATCAAAGGGATATGCAGTTGATATCTTATTTACAAAACAGAGGGGTGAAGCAGAGAATATTGCAAGAGAAGCAGTGAATAAACGGCCTTTTCTCGTTATTGCAGCAGGTGGTGATGGGACATTCAATGAGGTCATAAATGGCATGGTGAATTCAGATATACCCATGGCAATTCTCCCTATGGGCACAACCAATGTTCTTGCGAAGGAAATCGGTGTCCCTGAGAATGTTGAAGGAGCGATAGAGATTGCAATAAAAGGAACTCCGCATGTTGTTTCTCTCGGGAAAATAATAGCAGGTTATCAATCTTCTCGTATCACCCGATACTTTGTCCTAATGGCAGGTATAGGGTATGATGGAGAATCTGTTTACAGGATAAATGAAAATCTTAAGAAAATTTCAGGGAAAGGTGTATATATACTTAGTGGGATTAAGACATTGATCAGATTTAAGCCTGAAGCATTAACATGCGATATTAATGAAAAAACATATAAGGTTTATTCATTAATTGTCGGTAAGGCTGCAAAATACGGTGGAAATTTAAAAATTACTCCGGATGCAAAACTTACAGAGCCAACTCTGTATGTCTGTCTTTTTAAAGGAAAAAGGCGTTTTGATATTCTCAGATATGTAGCCGGTATATTAATAAATAGACACATAATGTTCGAAGATGTGGAATACCTCAAAACAGAAAGCATACAAATCAAAGGTAAAGCACATATCCAGCTTGACGGAGATTATTTTGGACTGAGTCCTGCTTCAATAGAAGTGGAACCAAATTCCTTAAGGCTCATTTATTGAAAGTTAAGTAGCGTGTTTTATTTTATTAATATTATTCTCGATTGCCTCAATAAAATAGTTTCGAGAATCCTTGAAATGATATGTGAGATATTGATGCAGTGAGCCAAGAGTCTTAAGGCGTTCTAAAACAATTACTTCATAAAAATAAGGAGTTTTTCTGATTAAATCTTCTGCACTACTATATATCATTATCCCTTGTTTGCGAAGTTTTTCAAGACCTTCATAATTATAAGCCTCTTCAAACTCATTATATAATTCAGGAAGCTTTTCAGGATAATCACTTGCAGACAATTGCCCGAGTAAATCTGATGTCCCGAGAGCATAACCTGTAAGACGTTCCTCTTCTGAACTAAAATGTATTTTTTTGAGATCCAGGCTTACTCCTGAACACATGATAATATTCTGAACAGATGTAATGTCTTTTTTTGAGAATCCTGATAGAGAAAGAAAATATTCAGCAAAAATCTTGCTTCTGTATATATGAACAAAAGTGTATTTTGCACCAGTACCTTCAACGTCACCTTCTGATTTTATGTAACCTGTATCGTGTAATAAGACTGCAATAATACCCAGATCAAAGAATTTTTTCGAGATCCTCGGCCTGTTTCCACTTTTATTCCATCCGTCAATAATTCCGATAAACGGTGGTATAACATGCAAGGTATGTGAAAAATCATGATATTTAGTGTCACACTTTAGAAATCCCTTTTGCTTGCCGTTGAACAGATCACTAACATCCAGAAATATTTTTTCAAGAATATCGATAGAATCGTCTTGATAATTTTCTTTATAGATTGTCTTAATTTTCTTTAAGAGATCTTTTTCGCTCAGTTTTTTTTCTAAGAGTATAGGAGATATTTCGTTTTTCATATTAATAATATATCATAGCTTTGAATGTCTTTTGGAACAGATTTGAATTTATATATTAGTTGCATAGATGATGCCTCCGCCTATTATCACATCTCCGTCATAAAATACGGCAGACTGTCCAGGAGCTGGAGCCCATTGAGGCTCATCAAATATAATTTGTACTGTTTTTGCTTTCTCTATCTTTTTATTTTTTAGTATGTTTATTGTTGCAGGTTGTTCTTTCATTGCGGAACGCACCTTTACCAGTGCTCTAAAAGCTATTCCGTCATTATTATTCTTTACTAAAATCTGTCGAGGATAATAGATCCAGTTTAATCTGTCTGCAAAAACATTATTCATTTGCGCTGATTCGAAATCTCCAACATATATTCTATTTTTTTCTGCATCAATCTTTACAACATAGAATGGATGCCGTGATGATATACCCAATCCCTTTCTCTGTCCAATTGTGAATTTATAAATTCCCTTATGTATGCCGATAACATTTCCATCTGAATCGACTATATGTCCTGATCTTGATTGGATACCGGAGAACTTCTCAATAAACTTGAGATAATTGCTTTCTTTGATAAAACATATTTCCTGGCTTTCTGTTCTTTCTAAGGCATCGAGATTCAGGTCTTTTGCAATACTTCTGACTTCATTTTTCTTGTAATTTCCAAGTGGAAGAAGAAGCTTTTTAAGAATTTTCTGTTTAAGTACATACAGGAAATATGATTGATCTTTCTTTGGATCAATTCCCTTTTTGATCAAGTATAGGTTATTTTTTAGTTTCTGACTTTTGATTTCTGATTCCTGGATTTTTTCAATCCGTGCATAATGTCCAGTTGCAATATAATCAGCTTTTATTTTTTCTGCCTCTTTCAAGAGAAATGGGAATTTGATAAATCTATTACATAATATGCATGGATTCGGGGTAAAACCTCTTAAATACGCATTAACAAAGGGCTTGATTACCTTTTCAGTAAAATCATTTCTTAAATCTATAATGCTGTGTGGAATACCAATTTGATGAGCAGACTTTGAGGCATCTTTTAAGGATTGAAAAGAGCAACAGGTTTTAAGGTCAATTCTGTTTTCATCTCTCCAAAAGACAAAACTAACTCCTTGAACCTCATATCCTTTTTCTTTTAAAAGATATGCAGCAACAGAAGAATCAACTCCACCACTCATACCAACAATAACCTTTGCCATATAAACAATATAACAGATTGACCTGTCGTTCTGTAACTACTACAATATAAACAGATAGCATCCAAAATTTAGGCTCAAGACCAGAAAGATTAGTTGGCTGGGGATGTCTTGGAGCGAACATTACAAAATTTTTGGTTACCAGTCTTAACGAAGGGAGCGTCCCTAAAGGGCGAATTTGCATTGTTTGAGGCCAAAGGCCGAGTTTGCAAATTCGAGCGACCGAGTCTTAGAATGGTCAGAAATTTTGTTCAGTGAGCGAAAAGGCATTTCCAGCCCGAAATTAGCAAGCCTAAATTTTAGATGCTTCCATAAAACACATTTAAAAAAGGATTCCCCCTCACCACTTATGGGATAGGGGAACATAACGAAAAGAAAAAATGAAAAATATCGTCCTTACTGGTTTCATGGGAACAGGAAAGACTGCTGTTGGGAAAGAACTCTCACGCCTTCTTAATATGAAATTAATTGATCTGGATACAGAAATAGAAAAGGCAGAGAATATGACAATAAATGAAATATTTAAACAATTCGGGGAACCAAGATTTAGAGAAATAGAAACAGAAATGGTAAAAAAACTTTCTAAATATCAGAAAAGCATAATTTCTACAGGAGGTGGGGTAGTATTAAGACATGAAAATATGGATATATTGAGAAAAAAAGGAATTATTATATGCTTGAAGGCAAAACCAGAAACAATTCTGAAAAGGACAAGCAATAATACTGACAGGCCGTTACTTCAGGTTGATAATCCTATTAAAAAGATAAAAGAGCTTCTAAATTTTAGAGAACCATTTTATGAAAAAGCTGACATTATAATAGATACAGAAGATAAAACCCCTTTACAGATTGCAGAGGAGATAATAGATAGAATTAAAAGCATGAGGATTAAATGGAAAAAATAACTGTTAATCTTGGTGAGCGAAGCTATGATATTATGATAGGAAATGAAATACTAAATGGTATTGGAGAACAACTGAAATCCTTCAATCTCAGCGCGAAAATCGCCATCATAAGCAATTCAACCGTATCTTCACTTTATGGGGAACAAGTAACAGATTCAATCAGGAAGGCTGGGTTTGATCTCCTGACAGTAATTATCCCCGATGGTGAAGAGCATAAAAATATTTTAACGCTTCAGCAGATATACAGTAAATTGCTTAGATACAAACTCGACAGAAAGTCTGCGCTAATTGCGCTCGGGGGTGGAGTTGTCGGAGATATAACCGGTTTTGCTGCATCTACCTATATGAGGGGAATTGCATATATCCAGATTCCTACAACTCTGCTTGCACAGGTTGATAGTTCTGTCGGTGGCAAGACAGGTATTGATCATGAACTCGGGAAGAACATGATCGGCACATTCTGGCAGCCAAGCCTTGTTTGGATTGATATAGAGACTTTAAAAACCCTGCCGAAAAGAGAATTAACAGCAGGGATAGCAGAAGTTATCAAATATGGTGTGATCTATGATAAAGAATTATTTGATTTTCTTATATTAAACAGAGAAAGAATCCTTAATCTTGATAGAGATGCAATTGTTTATATAATTAAGCGTTCTTGTGAAATAAAAGCAGAAGTTGTATCAAAGGATGAAAGAGAATCAGGTTTTAGAGCCATTCTGAATTTTGGACATACTATAGGACATGCAATTGAGACTGTTACAGGATATAAAAGATTTCTACATGGGGAAGCTATTGCGATAGGGATGGCACTTGAGGCACGTCTCGCCGAAATGCTTAATTTGATTAATAGTAAAGATGCTTCAAAGATTAAATCCCTTATTGAATCTTACGGGCTCCCGTTTGAAAAACCGACAGATATAAAACCAAACAGTATTTTCCTTTCCATGCAACTTGATAAAAAAGCTATTGCTGGAGAATTGAAATTCATACTTCCACAAAAAATCGGAAGTGTGCTTATACAGAAAAACGTTCCTGAAAGATCTATTAGAGAAGTATTGATATAAGAGCTTTAAGGTTAAGAAAATACAGCAACTATCTTATATACAATCCATGCAGCAATCGAACATGCAGGCAAGGTAAAGATCCATGCATTGACAATCTTTCTCCCGATACCCCATCTCACAGCAGTTAATCTTTTTGTTGCACCAACCCCCATAATTGCTGTGGCAATAACGTGGGTTGTACTGACAGGAAGACCAAAATGGCTTGCTCCGAGAATTACTGCGGTTGCTGATGTCTCTGCTGCAAATCCATGCACGGGCTCAAGTTTTAGCATTTTTATGCCCATGGTCTTAATCACTTTCCAGCCACCTATAGCTGTTCCTAATCCCATTGCAAGAGCACATGCAAGGATTACCCATAAAGGGACTTCAAGAGAATGAATGTAACCACCACTGATAAGCGAAAGTGTAATAATGCCCATTACTTTTTGTGCATCATTTGAACCATGGCTGAATGCCATAAAACTCGCTGAAACAATCTGAAGTTTACCGAAATATTTATTTACTGCACATGTAGAAAGATTAGCGCATAAAGCGAGAATAAATTTCATAAAACAATATCCAAAAATTATTCCAAGGATAGGCGATAAAAGGAGAGATAAAAAGATTGTTTTTAATCCTTGCACATTAAGAATAGAAAACCCGCCGTGCGATACAGAAGCCCCAATTAAACCTCCGATAAGTGCATGAGAAGCACTAACAGGCAAACCAAACCGCGTCATTGCACTATTCCAGATGAAACCAGCTAAAAGAGATGATGCAACTACACCCTCAGTAATCGCCTTAGGGTCAACAACCCCCTTACCTATTGTTTTGGCTACAGCAGTTGTGAGGAATGCGCCGAGGACATTTAAAAAACCAGCAAGCAAAACTGCCTGTGAAGGTTTCAGGACACGGGTTGAAACTACAGTTGCAATAGCATTTGCTGAATCATTATAACCATTACTTATGTCAAATAAGATAGCGAGAAAAACAACAATGAGGACAATATCAAGCATACTTCAGAACAATAGCTTCTAATATATTGGCAACATCCTCACACCTGTCAGAAGCATCTTCAAGATGCTCGTATATTTCTTTCCATTTAATAATAAGTATCGGGTCTTTTATTTCATCAAACAAGTGTCCGAGTGCATCTCTGAAACCCCTATCCATTTTGTTTTCCAGCTTATTAATCTCAATACAGTATTCCTGAATATGGGCATAGTTCTTGTCTTTCAATTTCTTTATAGCTTTTTCTACAAGTTCTACTGTAGCGAGGAGATCTTTTGCCATGATGATCCCCCATTTGGTTGACTCTTTAAGTTTGAAGACAGTTAGCCTATCAGCAGCATTCCATAGTAGGTCGAGTATATCATCCAGTCTTGATGCAAGGGCATGTATATCTTCTCGATCAATCGGAGTAACAAAAGATTTATTTAGCTTTCTGATTATATCATGTGTATAAACATCACCTTCCTGTTCAAGTTCATGCACTTCTTTTGCCCAGGCTTCCAGGTTTGAAAAATATTCCATTATACCAACAAAAAGAGTAGCTGCATGGGTAACATTACTCGCAGCTTTTTCAAAAATAGAAAAAAAATCAACATCTTTTGGAAATATTTTCACTTTCATAAAAGCACCCCTCAGCGAATTAGAATAAATAAAAATTAATCGAAAGTCAATAAAACTAATATGTGTTGCACAAGTTTAAAAAATAATGCTATAAGTATAATGTGAACTTTCAAAAACATATACTTGTTGTTGATGACGAGGTAGATCTTATCGAGCTTGTTTCGTATAATCTCAAAAAAGAGGGCTTTATAGTTGACTCATCAACAGATGGTGAGGGTGCTCTCAAAAAGATAAGAAAAGACAAATATGATCTTATCATTCTCGATCTTATGCTTCCAGGAATTCAGGGGATTGAACTCTGCCGAATCTTAAAAAACGATCCAAAGACAGTAAATCTTCCTATAATCATGTTGACCGCAAAAGGAGAAGAAGTTGACAGAGTGATTGGTCTCGAGATGGGCGCAGACGATTATATAACAAAACCTTTTAGCCCGAGGGAACTCATAGCCAGAGTTAAAGCTGTTCTCAGAAGATTTGTAGAAAAATCAGTAACTCAGAAAGTTTTAACAATTGGCGATCTCGAGATAGACACAGAAAGATACACAGTTTCAATAAAAGGTAAGCCGGTAAAACTTAGCGCAACTGAGTTTAAGCTACTTTTATTTCTTGCTGAGAGAAAAGGTAAAGTATTCAACAGAGATCAACTCCTCGATGCAATATGGCGCGATGAGGCTTTCGTCGAACCAAGAACAGTAGACGTACACATCAGAAGGTTAAGGGCTAATATCGAGGAAGACCCTGCAAACCCAAAATATATAAAGACAATGCGTGGTATAGGTTATTTCTTTGACGGGAAGTAATGAAAAGGATATTATTCAAAAGAATCTTGTTTTTATATCTTATAATTACCCCGCTTCTCGTTCTTCCACTTCAATTTTATCTTTCGAGTGTTATAAAGAATAGTTACCTTTTTAATCTCAGAGAAAACCTTATTATACAGGCACACCTCATTGCAGAAAAAATTCAATCTGTTTCTGCTGAAATAAATCTTGATGAATTCTGCAGGACATATAAAGAAAAAACAGGTTCCAGAATTACAATCATTGACAATTCAGGGCGAGTTTTGGGAGATTCTGATGAATCTTCACGCTTAATGGAGAATCATCTCAACAGGCCTGAGATAAGAGATGCAATGATTAGTGACACAGGAAGTTCAATTCGCTTCAGTAAAACTATTTCAAAAAACTTTTTCTATCTTGCAATTTCTGTAAATCAAGAACCCAACAGATTTTTTCTGAGGTTATCAGTACCTCTTCAACATATAGAAAAAGCAATAAATGAAATAAGGATGAAGATTATTGTGGGAGCATTGTTAGTTTTATTTATCGTTATTATGGTAGGACTTATACAGACAGAAAGAATTACCAAATCTATTGAAGAGATAACTTTATTTTCAAAGGATGTTGCATCAGGAAATTTCAGGAAGAGGTTATTCCTAAAAGAAAAAGGAGAGTTGGGCGAATTAGGAAAAAATATTAATGAAATGGCTAAAGAGCTTAGCTTTAGACTCCAGCAGAGTGAGGATGAGAAAAATAAGATTGAGGCCATCTTGAGAAATATGTCAGACGGATTATTATTGACTGATAAGAAGGGCATCATCATCCTGAGCAATGATGCTGTAGCAAGACTTTTTGGTTTAACATCAAGTATTGAAGGTAAAACACTGTTAGAGACCCTGAGAAAAGCTGAGTTGATGGAGTTGATAGAAAAGGTTATCGAAACAGGAGATAGGATATCTCTTGAGATAGAAATCAGTTATCCTAAAGAGATTCATCTTGTAGCTACAGCTGCACCATTCAGTATAAAGAGTGAAGTAACAGGAGTGGTTATAACATTCCATGATATTTCAAGGCTTAAAAAACTCGAAAACATCAGAAAAGATTTTGTAGCTAATGTATCGCATGAGATGAAAACGCCTGTTACTGCTATTAAGGGTTTTGCTGAAACACTCCTTGAAGGTGCTCTTGATGAGAAAGAAAATGCACGAAAATTTATCGAAACAATTAAGGCCCATAGTGAACGATTAAATTCACTCGTGAGTGATCTTCTGACTTTATCGAGGATAGAACTTGGGGATATAAAGATTGAAAAGACCACGGTTAATCTTAATGAAGTTGTAGATACTGTGTTTAATACACTCAAAGAAAAGGCACAGAAAAAGGGACTTAATCTTGAAAAGCAGATACCTGTTGAGTTACAGGAAATACAGGCAGACAGGAATCGTTTTATCCAGATACTTCTAAATCTCGTTGACAACGGGATTAAATTTACAGAGAAAGGAGGTGTAACAGTTAAAGTTCAAAGTAGAAATTCCTCTTTGTCATTGCGAGGAGAAGCCGAAGCAATCTCAAAAGGCGAGATTTCTCGGTCCGCTCGGAATGACAATTTGATAAATTTTATCGAAATTTCCATTGAAGATACAGGAATCGGCATTCCCAAAAAACATATCCCTCGTCTGGGTGAACGTTTTTACAGAGTAGATACAGCACGTTCCCGTGAATTAGGGGGAACAGGCCTCGGCCTTGCTATTGTCAAACATCTTGTAAAAGCACACGGATGGGATATGGTTATCGAGAGTGTCGAGGGTAAAGGAACAACAGTAAAGATTATTTGTACGGTTACATAAACCGCGTTAACCGAAATTTAATTTGTTTTTAACATTTCTGTAACATTCTATCGGTAAACTAACCCGAATTATTTCGTAACGGCTTAGAACTTCTCTGAAGTAATATTCTATGTCTGTTAAAAAAATTAGAAGGAGGATTTTGTATGAAGAAAAAGTTGTTCGCATTGGTTGTAAGTCTTTGTTGCCTCATTTTTATGGCTGGGGCAGCAATGGCAACGGAAGAAGAGGTATCCGAAAAGGATATCGAAAAAGTAGTAAAAGCCCTCAAGGATATTAAATTCAATCTTTTATGGTACCTCTCTTATATGAACGGAGAAGGTAAAGATGTTGGCGGCAGCGCCGGTGACGGTGAAAGCCATAACAAGTTCGCTATTAAAAGAGGTTATTTCAGGTTTACAAAAGCACTTATGCCCTGGATGGATGCACATATGACATTTGATGTTACTCAGGTTAAAGATGAAGACAGCAGTCTCAACGGCTCTGTAGATGTGAGAATAAAGTATGCATATGCAAAATTTAAATTCCCTGAATTTGCTTTCTTTACTCATCCTTTTATGGAAGTCGGTATTGTACATATGCCATGGCTTGACTTTGAAGAACATGTCAACTGGTTCAGGTGTCAGGATACCATGTTCCTTGAAAGGAATAGCACGTTCAATTCTGCAGATTTTGGACTGACCGTTGTATCTCTGCTCGGTGGGGAGATTAATGAAGAGTATCAAAAGAAGGTTAACAATAAATACCCGGGGCGTTATGGAAGTTTGGCCTTCGGGGTTTATAATGGCGGTGGTTATCATGCATCTGAAGAGAATGGCAACAAGGTATTTGAGGGAAGACTAACAATCAGGCCACTTCCTGATATAGTCCCGGGACTCCAGTTGTCATATTTCGGAATCATTGGAAAGGGTAATAAAGAAACGGAACCTGATTGGAATGTAAACCTCGGAATGGCAAGCTTCGAGCATGAATATATTGTTCTCACCGGCCAGTATTATGACGGTAAAGGCAATCAGAAAGGTACTGATGAATACAATAAAGACGGCTACTCAATATTCACAGAAATAAAGCCACATAAAAAAATCAGCGTAATAGGCAGATATGATTACTTTGATCCGAATGACGACGCTGATGACGATGAAAATACCAGATATATTTTCGGTATTGCATATCATCTGGATAAACCACACAAGAATATGATTGTGCTTGACTATGATACAGTTCAGTATGAAGACAATACCAAAGAAGACGACAAAAGAGTCCAGCTAACCCTGCAAGTAGCTCTTTAAACGTCAGATAAAAAGCCTTGCTATCCCCCCTTACCCTCCCTGAAAATGGGAGGGTATTTTTTTACAAATCAATAGAAGACATGACTTTCAGTTTAACCTAAATTTAATGATAGCTTCATATTTTTTTAACACTAATTTACTAACATAACAAAAATACAAAATCGTTTAAAAAAATTATCACGTTTTAATGTTCAATCTTTATACATCTCTCGATCAGGGGTTCTAATACTTTGGAAAAAGATTGAGAGATTGTTGATAAGACATGCTTTTAAAAAGCATAAATAAAAAATGGAGGTGTATTGATGAAAAGGTTTATGATGTTTTTTCTTGCAGTTTTTTTGATCATTGTTTATGGAACTCTCGCTTCTGCAGCAGTTGAAGGGACATGGACTATCCAGAGTACCGAAACGACAAAGCTGAAAATTCATGGACATGGGTCAGAAAATGAGAGTCAGTCTGTTACATCTACATGGATATTCCAGACTGGGGGAATCTTTGATGGAGACGATGTTAAAGGAACATGGAGCCAGGATGGTAAGAAATTCACTGTTTCTTTAGATACAGCACAGCTTGCAGACTCTATAGAAGCAGACCTCTCAGCAGACGGGTACAACACAACTGTAACTGTCACAACAGTAAGCTTCACAGGCAAGGAACAAAAAAACGGAACCATTAGCGGAAAATATAAATTTAAAGCAGACATAATTTTCAATGATCTTGCCACAACCGGGACAATAAATATTAAAGGTAATTTTACTGGAAGCTTAAGTCAGACTCAAATTGTCTCAGGCAATATAACTGAGGATACCACATGGAGCGGGCAGGTTCTATTAAGAGGTGCGGTATTTATTCTGCCGCCAGCTACCCTTACAATACAACCTGGCACTACAATTTATGGTGAGACAGCATCTATCGGCACATTGATTATTGCACAGGGTGCGAAAATAAATGCTGTTGGAACCCAGGCTGCTCCGATTGTCTTTACCAGTGAACAACCTGAAGGCTTGAAGGCAAGGAGTGACTGGGGAGGATTAATAATTAATGGGAACGCTCCCCTGAATGTTCCTGGAGGAATCGCCTATGGAGAAGGTGATACAGGTGTCTATGGAGGAAATGATCCAAATGATAACAGCGGCACACTCCGTTATGTTCGTGTCGAGTATGCCGGACATGAGTTTAGCCCTGAGAATGAATTAAACGGAATAGCTTTCCAGGGTGTTGGTGCCGGTACAACTGTAGACCATGTGCAGGTACATATGAACAAGGATGATGGTATCGAATGTTTTGGCGGCACAGTGAACTTTAAATATGTAATCGTGACTAACATCGGCGATGATTGCTTCGACTGGACAGATGGTTGGCAGGGGAAAGCACAATTCCTTATAGCCCAGCAAAGAGGAGATGATGCTGACAACGGATTTGAAGCCGATAATAATCAGGAAAATGAGGATTATGCCCCCCGTTCTAATCCTACAATTTATAACGTGACTTTAGTCGGTGATCCGACTGCAAACTATGGCACAGAGAGTGACCTCGGTATGCTCTTAAGACACGGCACAGCAGCTAAGATATACAATGCAATAGTTGTCGGGTTCAAGGATAAGGGACTCGAGATTGACCATGCAACGACTTTTGCACAGGCACAGGCTGGAAATCTTATTGTAGACAATAGTATTTTTTACAATTGTGGTCCAGGTGGGACATTACCATTCAGTGATGATTCTGATGAAAAGAATTTCACTCCTCCATTCACTACTGAATATTTTGCAACTACAATGATGGATAATAATGCAACAATTGACCCGATGCTTGTAAATCCATATGACCATACAAATCCTGACTTCAGGCCAGCTTCTGGTTCACCTGCTGTAAACGGGACAGTTCCTGTAGCTACACCCCCGAATGATGGATTCTTTGAGCAGGTAACATTTATCGGGGGAGTTGATCCAGACAATGACTGGACGGCCGGTTGGACAGTATACGAATAGGAGTTCATTCAGAATACCCAAACAGAGTATAGAATGGACAGAAATATCAAGACAAGGATAAGAAAAAAAGGAGGAGGGCTGATAATTGCCCTCCTCCTTTTCATTATTCCATCCAGATGTTTATGTGAAGAACTATTCAATAGTAAGTCCTCTGTTGAAGAACTTTCAAATTCAGTTTTAGAAGCATTGATGAAAAAAGACATAAAAGTTTTGGAAAACTTAGCGATGACCAGAGATGAATTTTACAAATATATATGGCCCGAAATCCCTTGGAGCAGGCCTAAAACAAATATGCCTTTTGAATATTACTGGAAAGATCTCCACCAGAAGTCATCCACTTCTCTAAGGTGGATTTTAAGTGAGTATGGCGGTCAGAAATTTGAATTTATAAAAATTTATTTTGCAAAAGATAAAAGGCAATATAAAAAATTGAACATTTACAGAGATTCAAGATTAATAGTAGAAGATGAAAAAGGAAAACAAAAAGAAATAGAGCTATTCGGGTCAATTGTTGAATTAAACGGCAGATACAAAATTTTGAGCTATATATACAGGTAAGATGTTTGACGAAATATACAGAGAAGGTGAGGGGTTTTCTCTCAAAAGATGGATCACAAGTCTTATATTGGCAGCCATTTTCTATTTAATACTTTTTTTTGTCTTTTCAACGGTTAAATCTACGACTGTTCAGAAGAAAGAGTTGAAAAAAGTTGATGTGGCCTTTGTGGAAGAAGTGGAAAAGAAACCACCTCCTCCGAAACCTGCTGCACCTGCCATTCCAAAGGACGTGAAGGTTGTTCAGGTGGACGAACCTGTAGTTCAAAAAGAACTCGCACCTCCACCTGACATCCCTGATACAGCGCCAAAGGAGGCTGATCCGAGCAAAGATAAGGGGGTAGCGGTTTATGGTGCATACAATTCAAAGAATGTTGCTCCGCCTGGTGGTTCTGAACAGCCTGAGATTAAACCTGTGCAATTACCGGAGAATGCTGTCCCACCCCAGCCACTGGCAGATAATGCTACTCCAGAATATCCCTCTGAAGCCAAGAAACAAGGCCTAACTGGTGTAGTAATGCTAAAAGTAATAATAGATACAAACGGAAATGTAATAAAAGTTGAGGTGTTAAGGGGTGAAGAGCCTTTTAAGAGTGCGGCGGTAAAAGCAGTAAAAAAATGGAAATATACGCCGGCCTATTACAACAATAAACCAATAACGGTTTATCGGATCATAAAGATTCCTTTTAAATTAGTAACATAACATAGGAGGTATAAAGATGGAATTCAACTGGATACAAATGTGGAGTTCAATGAGCCCTTTAGCAAAGGGAGTTGCAGTAGTGCTTATCATCATGGGGCTTATGTCCCTGTCTGTTTTCATCGAAAGAAGCATCGTGATATACCGACACAGGAAAAGCTCGAAAGTATTCCTTAACGAGGTAGCCCCCTTGCTTGCAAATCCTCATTTTTCAGATGCTCTTGCAATAACAGACAAATACTCGACGAGTTATGCAGCAAAAGTTATGATCAAGGGAATTAAAGACTACCAGGTGGATAAAGACCCTAAGAAAGTCAGCAACAAACTCGAACGGTATTATGAGAGCTTATCACATGAGATGCGGCGTGGACTCACAGTTCTATCAACAGTAGCATCAACTGCGCCTTTTGTGGGACTACTGGGGACAGTCATCGGTATAGTCTCTGCATTCAGGGGTATTGCGCAGGCCGGCTCCGGCGGATTAGCTGCTGTGTCTGCTGGGATAGCAGAAGCTCTTGTTGAAACAGCCCTTGGGCTGTTTGTCGCAATCCCTGCTGTCATAATGTTTTATTATCTTTCTGTAAAGATAGATAAAGAAGAGATAACAGTCAGATCTATCGGGGGTGAACTTGTAGAAAAAATGGAGGAAGATATTGAAATCCGCAAGCCCGCACATTAATGTTACACCACTGGTAGATGTTGTTCTTGTCCTGCTTATCATATTTATGGTTGTTATCCCGAGGATGATAGACCAGATACCGATAGATTTGCCAGGTGTCTTCAATCCTGACCCAAAGTATGAGCAAAAGCACGAACCTGTGACTATTACGATTGCGGCTGATAAACAATTATATATAGGAGAACAATCTTATTCGGGAGTCGAAGCAATTGAAAATGAACTAGCGCTTATACGCCAGGAAACACCGGACAGACAGGTTCTTGTAAAGGCAGACACGTCGCTTCAATTTAAACATGTCCGACCTGTGCTTGATATCCTCCAGAAACTCGGCTTTAGGGGCACAGGTTTTGTAGTAGGAGCCAAGAACAAAGAAGAAGGATAAGGAAGAAGGTAAGAAAGAATGGGTTTCCGGGTAGATTCAGAAAAAAAGAGAGCGAGACCTGAGATTAACGTTACTCCACTTATTGATGTTGTGCTTGTTTTACTAATCATTTTTATGGTTGTTACACCTCTAATGAGAAGGGAGTTCTGGACACACCTGCCAAAACAGGACAAGAAAGAGGTTGTCCAGAAAACAGCAAATAATGATTCACTTGTGTTACGGATTATGCCAGGGGACAAGTTGTTAGTCAATAAAGCAGAGATATCAGTTAATGATCTTTCAGGAAAGCTCAAGAGGATGTTTGCTGCAAAAGATGACCACGTATTGTTTGTTGATATAGACAACGAAGCCAATTACGGTTTTGCTGTTCAAGCGATGGATAAGGCAAGGGAAGGTGGTGCCGTCACCATCGCTTTATTAGCAAAACCGATAAACGAATGATAGAACCGCATGGAGGGAAGATTTCGTGAAGAAACTACTATGGATAGTTGTATGTTTTTTGCTTGTACCGTCATTTATTTTTGCTCAGGACACAGGGATAGTCAGCGGAATAATCATAGACAGAAATACTGGGGAACCACTCATTGAAGCAGGTTTAGAGGTCATACAGACAGGTAAGCAGGTATTTACTGATTTAGACGGTAAATTTCGTATCGAGTTGCCTCGGGGAGATTATGAAATTCGTGTCTTTTACCCTCAATTTCAGGGACAGAGGATAAAGAATGTTATAGTGAATCCTGGAAAGATTACAAAGTTAGACATATCCCTTGAACCCAAAAAAGAGATGGAGATAGAGGTAGTAGAAGTTGTCACAGAAGCTGATAAAGCTACAGAAGCAGCCCAGCTTATGATCAGAAAACAGGCCCCAGCAGTAACAGACAGAATAAGCGCAGAAACAATCAGTAAACAGCCAGACCCTCATGTGGCTTCTGTTGTCGAAAGAGCCCCCGGTATTTCAGTCGTAGATGATAAATATGTTTACGTAAGAGGTCTTGGTGAACGCTATACAGCTACATCCCTTAATAACGCAGCATTACCATCTACCGAACCCGAGAAAAAAATTGTTCCTCTTGATTTATTTTCTTCTGAGCTTATTGAATCCGTGAATATTATAAAGTCGTACACACCTGATCTGCCAGGTGAATTTTCCGGTGGATTAGTCCAGATCAATACAAAAGACCATCCTGATGATTTTGAAGTAAAATTTTCTCTATCTGCTGGATACAACACAGAGACAACCGGGAAAGACTTCCAAACCTATGAGGGTGGTAGGTGGGACTGGCTCGCCTTCGACGACGGGACACGTAAGCTGCCTGACAGTATACCGGATGACAGGGTGAGACCTGGCGGCATGTTCGGGACAGGCTATTCTCCAGAAAAATTAGAAGAGTTTGGGGAAGACTTCAATAATATCTGGAGTACGGAAACTACAGAAGCCACACCTTCTTTAGGGATGAATTTTTCTCTCGGGGATAAGATCGGTAATCTTGGCTACATTATAAGTTTAAACTATGACAAAGATGCCCAGACAAAGCAGGAAGAACGCATTTATTATAAAGTGGGTGCTGATAATCAACTTGAACCAATTTATGACTACGATTTTTCAGTCTGGGAACAGATATTTACCTGGAGTGGAATATTCAATTTTGGCTATGAGCTAAACAGTAATCATAAATTGAGTTTAAAGAATTTATATACAAGAAAAGCTACAGATGAAGTGAGATACTACGAAGGATATAATGACAACCTGAAAAAGGACATATGGAACAGAAGACTTTACTGGAAAGAAGAAGGTATTTATAACGGACAGATTTCAGGGGACCATCGGTTTGAGAAATTGAAAAGCCTCATTCACTGGAGATTGGGGTACTCTCATGCATCACTCGAAGAACCCGATACAAGAGAAGTGCTTTATGAATATGAGCCCACAATTGCCTCCTATATAATTGCAAATGTTACACAAAGTGGTTCAAGGTTTTTTTCAGATCTTGAAGAGGATGGATGGGATGGTGGATTTGACTGGGAAATCGATCTGAAGGATTTAATCCGGAATCCTCTGAAAATAAAATTCGGGCCAGCAGTATCTTACCGTGACAGGTCATTCGACCACCGTAGGTTCCATTATGTACAGAAAAATATTACTGGAATAGATCTGGGTCAGGATCCTGAAACACTGTTCAGCCCTGAAAATATTGAGCCGGTTAATGGTTTTGAACTTCAGGAAGAAACACGGCCTACTGACCATTATGATGCAAATCACATAATCGCAGGTGGTTATCTAATGGCTGACACTACATTCATAAAGAACTTGAGATTTGTGGGAGGAGTAAGGGTTGAATATTCAGACCAGGAGATGGAAAGTTTCGATCCTTTTAATCCTTCAGGAGAAAATGTCTTAACCAATCTTGAAGACACTGATTATTTCCCCTCAGCAAATTTTATTTACAGCTTGAAGAAGGACATGAATTTACGCCTCGGTTTCTCACAGACTGTTAACCGTCCTGAATTCAGGGAAATTGCGCCCTTTGAATTTACGGATGTCCATGGTGCATATGCAACCGTCGGGAACCCTGAGTTAAAACGTGCATTAATAAGGAACTACGACTTGCGATGGGAATGGTTCCTAAGTTCAGATGAACTGCTTGCTGTCAGCCTATTTTATAAAGACTTTGATGACCCGATCGAAAAAGTAGTGCAACCCACAATTCAGATAAGGAGTACCTTCCAGAATGCTGAGGCAGCGAGGAACTACGGCTTTGAATTTGAGTTAAGAAAAAAACTGGGGTTTATTCACTCCTGGCTTGAACCATTCAACTTTTTTGCCAACTACTCTTATGTACATTCACAAATAGAATTAAGCAGTGAAGGAACTGAGATTATGACATCAAAGGACAGGCCTCTACAGGGGCAATCTGATCACATTGCAAATCTGATATTGGAACACAATCATAAATCATGGAATCTTACAACCCGTCTGCTTTACAACTATGTAGGTGAAAGAATCAGTGATGTTGGGGCATTCGGACTACCAGACGTTATAGAAGATTCTACCCACTGGCTTGACTTGTTAGCCATAAAGAGTTTTGGTAAGTGGGGAATAAAAATGACTGTTAAGAATCTCCTTGATCAGGACATTAAATATACACAGGGAGATAAGATTTATCACCGGTATAAAGAGGGAATAACTGTATCTTTTAGCGTATTTGTTAGTAATATCTGAGGAATCATGGATTGAAGATTGAAGAAGAGCTCTGCAACCCCCCTTTGCCCCCCTCATAAGGGGGGCATTTTTTTAGTGGGTGTGTTTAAATAAAAAATGACTGATAAGAGCTTTCTCTGGGGTGTTGCTACATCAGCCTTTCAGCTTGAAGGGTCTATAAATGCAGACTGGGCATCATGGGATTCAATACTCAGTGCAAAACCTTGTGTAACAGACCACTACAACCTCTATAAAAAAGATTTACTATTACTCAAAGAACTCGGGGTCAATGCGTACAGGTTCTCACTCGAATGGAGTAGAATCCAGCCGCGAGAAAATGTATGGGATTGCGAAACGATTGCACATTATCAGGATATCATAGACATTCTAAATAAAAATAATATCGAACCTGTTATCACCCTACATCATTTCACACATCCTTTATGGTTTATAAAAAAATATCCGTGGCATAAAGACAAATCAGTAGAAAAATTTACTGGATATGTCAAAAAACTTCTATCAGCAATAAAAGGTGCCAGATACTGGATAACTTTCAATGAGCCTTATGTGCTTTTGCTGGGAGGATATCTCGAAGGGTGTATGCCTCCGGGGCTGAAAGACCCGTCCATGGCACTCAAAGCGCTCAAGAATATCCTCATATGTCACAGCCTGTCGTATGATATAATTCATGCAAAAGTGCCAGGGGCAGAGGTGAGTATTGCGCATAACATGGCAGCCCTTGCACCGTGGAGATTCTGGAACCCTTTCGACAGGCTACTATCGAAGATTTCGAAATATTTTTATAACCATTCTCTGATTGATGCTTTTCTGACAAATAAATTAAGGGTGAAATTCCCTTTGAAAAATGAGGTCGAAATAGAGGTCCCATTACAGGATAAACTCGATTTTTTTGGTGTGAATTATTATACAAGGGTTCATGTAAGGTTCAATCCATTTCAAAGAATGGGGATTGAGCTACGGCACAGGGATATAGACGGTTACGGTTTGACAGATATGGGATGGGAAATCCATCCACGCGGGCTTGAAAAGGTTCTGAGATATGCATCGAGACTCAAGGTTCCTCTAATAATTACCGAAAATGGGATTGCAACTCACCAGGACGAGAAGAAGATTAAATTCATGAAGTCCCATATCGATATTCTTCAACGGTGCATCAGGAATGGCATGGATATCAGGGGATATTTCTACTGGTCGCTTATCGACAACTATGAATGGCTCCATGGACTCGACTCAAGATTCGGCCTTTACAGGGTCGATTTCGAAACCCTCGAAAGGAAACCGACCAAAGCAGCGCTATATTACTCATACCTTATCAAAAGCAGGCGATTTTAATTAGCTAATAATATATGAACTTTCGTTCCAGATCAGTCGAGCGGGAAATCCGCTTTGCTTCATCAATCGTTATAATATCCTGTTTGCAAAGTTGAATCAAATGCTGGTCAAAAGTCTGCATGCCATATTCATCGTGCCCTTTCTCAATATATTGTTCGATTTCATCCAGATGCCCGTCACGAATACACGCCTTAATAGATGAGGTTGAGAACATTACCTCTAAAGCAGGTATGATGTATTCACCGCTCTTATCTACGATAAGTCGCAGAGAAACAGTTGCAACAAGTATCTCTGCGAGTCTGTGTCTTATGATTTCCTGAGCCTGTGGTGGAAAATAGCTCACAATCCTGTTAATAGTTGAAGCAGCATTATGTGTATGCAGGGTTGATAAAACCAGATGTCCTGTTTCAGCAGCCTTGATACATGCATCTATTGTTTCCAGATCACGCATTTCTCCTACCATGATTACATCAGGATCCATTCGCATGGCAGCTTTCAATGCACCACTGAAACTTTCGGTATCAATACCAACCTCTCTTTGAATGATACAGCTTTTTTCAGAAGAAAATAGGAACTCTATAGGGTCCTCAATTGTTATTACATTATAATTGAAATTCTCATTTATGAAGCGAATCATCGATGCTAAGGTCGTAGATTTACCATTTCCAGTTGGTCCGGTTACAAGAATCAGGCCGTTAGGAGCCTGAACAATTTTTCCAAGTACTGGTGGAAGATTTAATTCCTCAAAAGTGCCAATATGGTGAGGTATCACACGCATCACAATTCCAATATTGCCACGCTGACGAAAGATACTTGCACGAAAACGGCCTACATTTAATAATGTATAAGAAGTGTCAAATTCTTTAAAGTCTTCTGGTAGTTTTCGATTGCTCTGTTCCATGATGGTTTCAGCGATAAACTCTGTATCTTTTTTTGTCAGACTTTTCAATTTTGAGTGAATCAAGTGCCCACGGACTCTGAATAGAGGGGGATTATCCACTTCAAAGTGAATGTCAGAAACCCTCTTTTCAAAGGCAATTTCAAGTATCTGTTTAAATTTTGCAATGTCCATAATCGGTTCCTTTTTGAGTAGTTTTTAAATTTAAGTAAATCCTCTTATTTAGAAGCGGTCTTTTTAAAATGTTTTCTGAATATAATATTTTCAAGAACTAAACCAGCATGGTTTGCAAGTATTTCAAGAATATCAATCTGCACCGGGTGAACATCGCTAATACCAAAATCCCCATATGTTAGTATCATGGTTTTTCTGAGGCTCTTTACAGGCAACAGGAGTATGGTAGTTTTCAGTGGTGCCCCAATTTTTTTAAAAAGATAGTCTTCTAAAATTTCGTCATTAATCTCACCATAAAAAATCTGTCCATTTTCAACTACATTACGGAAAATAGAAGATTCTGTTAATGGTATTCTGAGATTACTTACTGAAATTGTAGCCTCTTTTTTATCATTATTAATTCCACAAGCTTTTTCACCTATCAGCTCTCCTTGACGGACTACGAATGTTATAGATCTTTCGAATATTTCAGAGACAGACTGAAGAATAGCAAGAGATAGCTCAGGTGGTTCATTTATTTTCTGAAAAATCGTAATTTGCTCTTTGATTTTGCTGAGAGCAATATCAGTTGATAAAGAGTATTTTTTTTCTTCGAATAAACTATTTATATAAGATCTAAAGGTTTCCAGAAATTTTATTGTATCTTCGATGAAAGTTTCTTTTTGAAACTCTTTTAAAGGCCTGGGAAAAACAATTTTCACATTATCATTAAAGGACTGAATTATGAAATTGTAATCAAAGAGAGATATAAGTTGAATAGTGATAATTTGTGGATATCTCTCTTTTATATGATTTCGTATGCTGAGTATATTTTCTTTGAAAAGTGACGATGCTAATTTCACAGGGTAATCTAAGACCAGGATTAGTTGTATTTTCTTTGATATACACTGGTTGATAATATTATCAAGTTCTCTTTTTTCTTCTGTTGCAAATACAAGGTAACCATCATTTTTACAGATAGTCATCAAAGAATGTTTTATAAGCTTATCACTGCTGAAAAATACAAGCGCCTTAACCTCGCCTTTTATTTGTGAAGAAGCTCTGAGGATACCGCTACTCTTTGTGAATCTATTTAAAAAAGATACAAGAGTTCCCTGATCTACATCAGAAAAATTTTCTAAATTTTCTCTTATATTTTGACGATGAATTTCTACAGGATCAAAAATTTCTTTTACAGAAAAAGGCCTTGGCAATTTCTTTTTAAGACGATCAATTTCTGATAGTCCAAGATCTTCTGGAGTAATAACTTTATCATTCTGTTTATCTTCAATCTTATCTTTTGATGGGATGACATCTTTGAAAAAATCTTCAAATGGCTGGACATTCTTTCCTGCTATGCGGTCTCGTTCACGTTCGTCAAAAATTCGGAGTGCATCCATCAAAACCATCTGAGCATCGAGGGTAACTTCCTGTTCCATATCAGCAGGGCTATATTTACATTCAGGAGATACGGCAATTACTTCAGTATCAAAGGTAAAGACTCCTTCCTTCCATCCCATCAATTCAACAATCGTCATTTCTATCAGCTTCTTCAAGCCTTTGGATGCTTCTTCATGACTCAATTTGCCCATTTCTATTAGAGTAGCAATCAAGGGTTTTCGATTAATTCCTACTTTTTTCTGAGCTTCGAGTGCTTGTTCAAGATCCTTTGGTGAGATAGCATTCATTTTTACCAGAACTGTTCCAATCCGAATATTGAGATGATTTGCACCTACAATATAACCATTATAGAAAATAATTCGACTCTCACCGCGACTTCCTTTTACAGAAAAAGTGCCGGACTTTCTCGTTGTATGAATTAACTGAATAATATCAACTATATGTAGATGTTCTAAGTCACCTGTAAAAGCCATAATGCATATATTAATAATAACCCAAATTCAGTGATAAGCTGTAAAATTTCTTGCCATGTTTGTCATTGCAAACGCCTGAAAGGTGCGTGGCAATCTTTTCTCGAACGACAAGATTTCTCACTTTACTCGGAATGACAACTTTTTATCACTGTATTCGGGAATAAGTTATGTTTAAAATATAAAAAAGAATACCACAAAGAAATACGAACGTAAAGATGATAAAATTCTCAGAGATATCTAACGAGTTGGGGATAAGAGATTATGAAATATCTCATCATTTTTTTTATTATCATAATAATTATAGGATTGCTTGCCAATCGTGAACTATCGCTTAACAGAAAACGGATCAGACAAATGATGAGGGAATATTCCTACAGAACTTATTCTCCTAAAGATGAAGATGAAAACAGGGATGAGAAATAGTCATGAAGAAATTCTGAAAGTTAAGATTCTTGGTTCTCTTGACAAATACTCAAGCCTATTTATTAAAATATATAATTAAATAATCAATCCCTCATTATAAATCAAGGAAAATAGAAGGTGAAGATTAACAGAAAAATTGGATTATTTTTTGTCTGCAAATTCCTTGTCATAGGAATGCTGTTCTTTATTTTTACCTTTGTTTTAGAAAACAATAATGATTTACAGAAAAAAATCGGTATTTTCACCGCATATACTGCAACTGTTTCTCAAACGGACAGTTCACCAACGATTACTGCAAGTAATAAAAAAATTAGTGAAGGGATGGTTGCAAATAATTGCCTTCCATTCGGAACAAAAATAAAGGTTAATGATAAAATCTTTGAGATTCAGGACAGAATGAACGTGAGACATGGATGCGATAGATTCGACATATATATGCATAATTATTCAGATGCCATTGATTTTGGAATAAAGAAATTGAAATATGAACTAATTTAAATAAAAACCCCCTAAAAATAATCATTCCAATGAAATATCAGTGGCTTGGTATTTTCTTTAAGGAGTTTTGCTTCCACTACCTCACCGATAAAAAGAGTATGGTCCCCCGCAGAGAAGATATCTTTTACCCTGCATTCAAAGTAAGCAAGAGCATCAGTAAGGACAGGTGAACCGTTTTGAGCATCGAAATAAAAGACCCCCTGAAATTTATCTACCTTCCTCCCAGTTTTGAAACCGAATGATGCTGCGTAGTTCTGCATACTTTCGTCAAGAGCATTAATCGCAAAGTAACCAGATTCTTTTATGAGATTATGAGTATATCTTGCAGGCGCGATTGAAACCATTAGCAACAATGGTTGGAAAGAAACCTGAGAAACCCAGGCAGCAGTCATACCATTTATTTTCTCTTTTGTCCTGACTGTAACAATATAAACTCCATGAGATATACCTTTTGATACTATATCCTGCATTTTCCCTCCTAAAATAAATATTTAAACCCTATTTATATTATCTTTTATATTTCGAAACAATAGTTTCTGCTTTAAATATATAAAAAAACTGATAGATGGTCAATGCTCATATGACATCTGATATATCTGGAGATTATTTTACAAGTAAAATCTATATGAAAATAATAATACTTGTTTATTTCAATTAAATAAGGTATACTTTTATGAACTGCTAAAGTTAAGATATGGAAATTTTATTTATTCCAGAAAGTAATTTCAAAAATATATAGGAACTGCTAAGTGAAGATACTTCTTGTTTATCCTTATTTTCCCGACAGCTTCTGGAGTTTCAGACATGCATTAAAATTTATTCTTAAAAAGGCAAGCAGTCCGCCATTGGGTCTTCTGACTGTTGCAGCAATGCTTCCAGAAGAATATGAGAAAAAGCTAATTGATATGAATGTCAGCAATCTGGATGATAAAGATCTAATGTGGGCAGATCTTGTTTTTATAAGCGCTATGGCTATTCAGCGAGAATCAGTAGAAAAAATCATTACGAGATGCAAATCCATTGGAGTTAAGATTGTAGCTGGTGGGCCACTCTTCACGACTGGATATGAAGAGTTTAAAGAGATCGATTATCTTGTATTAGGTGAGGCAGAAATAACTTTACCTCTGTTCCTTGAGGATTTAAAGAATGGTTGCCCCAAACACATCTATACATCTGATCAGTGGGCAGATATAAGAAAGACGCCTATTCCTCTCTGGAGCCTTATAAATATAAATCGCTATGCAACAATAAACATCCAGTATTCCCGAGGTTGTCCCTTTAACTGCGAATTCTGCGACATTACACTGCTCTGTGGGCGTATCCCGCGGACAAAAGATAAAGATCAGATTATCAGGGAACTTGAGAGCATTTACTCATGCGGCTTCAGAGGCGGAGTCTTTTTTGTGGACGACAATTTTATAGGGAATAAAAGAAAGCTCAAAGATGAGATATTGCCTGCAATTGCTGAATGGATGAAGGACAGAAGGTATCCATTTTCCTTTGTAACACAGGCATCAATAGAGCTCTCAGATAATGAAGAATTAATGAATTTAATGGTCCAGGCAGGATTTGATACTGTTTTTGTTGGTATCGAGACCCCCAATGAGCAAAGTCTGACAGAATGCAGCAAATTTCAGAACAAGAACCGCGACCTTCTTGAAAGTGTTAAAAATATTCACAAGGCAGGGCTTCAGGTTCAGGCAGGGTTTATTGTCGGGTTTGATAACGACCCCCTTACCATTTTTGACACACAGATAAAGTTCATCCAGAATAGCGGGATTGTCACTGCAATGGTGGGTCTGTTAAACGCACTCCCCCGCACCCGACTTTACCAAAGGCTTGAGAAAGAAAAAAGGCTTCTTAAAGACACTTCGGGTGACAATACAGATTTTTCGATCAACTTTATTCCCAAAATGAACTACGATATTCTAATTGACGGATACAAAAAAATCCTCAGGACGATATATTCTCCAAGACATTATTATAAAAGGGTAAAAAATTTTTTAAAAGAGTATATGCCTCCCAAGAAAAGGATGCTAAATTTAAAACTCAACTATTTTTATGCCTTACTTAAATCAATGTTCATTCTTGGTATCATAGGGAAAGAGCGGTTTCAGTATTGGAAGCTTTTTTTCTGGACCATGTTCAAACGTCCGAGACTTTTCCCGATGGCAATAACTTTTTCGATTTATGGGTTCCATTTCAGAAAGGTCTTCGAGAAACATTTTTAGTTTCACTTTATTGATTAAAAGTGACCCCTTGATAGACCACTGATAATGCGGATGGCTTCCTCAACCGTATTTGCTCCATGAATCAGATCTAAATCTTCAATACTGATTGTGCCTTCTGCCAGCATTGTGTCGTGCATGAAGTTACGAAGATGACCCCAGAACTCTCTGACCATCCCTACAACCGGAAAGCGTTCAAGTTTTCCAGTCTGTGCAAGTGTTATGACTTCAAATGCCTCATCAAGTGTACCAAAACCACCTGGCATAACAACAAACGCTGATGAATACTTTACTAACATTACCTTACGAACAAAAAAGTGCTCAAATTCGATGAATTTGTCAAGGTATGGATTCGGTTTTTGCTCAAAAGGAAGTTTTATATTACAACCGAGACTCAGTCCTCCGCCCTCTTTTGCACCACGGTTTGCTGCCTCCATGATACCCGGTCCACCTCCTGTCATGACAGCATAGCCAGCTTGCGCGAGTGCCCGCCCAAGTTCACGTGCAAGTTCATAATATCGGTGTCTTTCCTGAAAGCGAGCTGAACCAAAGACTGTAACACATGGGCTTTCAAAATCAAAACTCTCAAAACCATGAAGAAATTCAAGAAAAAATCTGACAGCACTTTCAAGATCTTCACCTCGTTTCCGACGGCCTGAAAGGAAGAGTTTTTCTGCTCCCACAACCTGACTCAGGAGTGATGAGGATTGTACCATCTCAGACAAACGTTTGGTATTCATAAATTAACTCCTTTTTGTATCAATATCTATATCTATTTTAAATGGTTCGGCATGCCATATTTTTTCGTTGTACTCATGTATTGCCCTATCTGATGAAAACTTTCCCATCCGTGCAACTGTAAGGAGTGACATCTTCGCCCACTTATTCTGATCTTTGAAAGCCATACTTACAAGATTCTGGCTTTCGATATATGATTGATAATCTGCAAGAACCATATATTCATCTCGACAGAGGAGTGAGTCGATTAATGGTTTAAACAGGTTTACATCTTTTCTAAAAAAGAATCCTGAAGTGATTAGATCAATCACTTCTTTGAGTTCATGATTTGCATTATAGTAATTCATAGGATTATAACCCTGAGATTTCATGGACACAACTTCTTCAGGAGTCAGACCGAATAGGAAAAAATTATCTGCTCCTACCTCTTCACGAATTTCAATGTTCGAACCGTTTAAAGTCCCTATTGTAAGTGCACCATTCATGGAAAATTTCATGCTCCCTGTTCCTGATGCTTCTCTTCCTGCTAAAGATATCTGTTCGGATAGGTCAGCAGCAATATAAATATTGTGACTATTTTTTATATTGAAGTTGGGAAAGAAAACGACTTTCAGGCGTTCAGATACATCAGGATCATTGTTTACAACTTCAGCAACAGAATTGATTAATTTTATAATAAGATTTGCGATGAAATAACCAGGTGAAGCTTTCCCCCCGAATATGAATGTGCGGGGTGTAATGTCTACCTGGGGATTTTTCTTGATCTTATTATACAACGATATTATATGAAGAACGTTAAGGTGCTGTCTTTTGTATTCTTGAAAGCGCGTCATATGAACATCAAATAGCGAATCTGGATTAATTTGGACGTCTGTTCGTTCATAAATCATTTTTGCAAGATGATGCTTATTGTCTTTTTTCACCTGTATCCATTTTTTCACAAAGTCAAGATCGTCAACAAATGTTTCGAGCTTTCTGAGTTCGATAAATTGATTAATCCACCGATCTCCGATTACATTTGTTATAAGTTTAGTAAGTCTTGGATTACTGAGAACAATCCATCGCCTTGGTGTCACTCCATTGGTTATACTGAGAAATCTTTCAGGGTAAAGTTCGTAAAGGTCAGGGAATATCGTCTTTTTCAGAAGCTCTGACTGAGTTTCTGAAACACCATTGATGGCATGGCTACCAAGAGTTGCAAGATGTGCCATTTTGACATATTTTTGATCACTCTCGTCAATTATTGAAAGGCGAGAGATTTTATCATTGTTATCAGGACACCTTAGCCATATTTCATCAAGAAAGCGTCTATTTATCTCGTATATTATTTCAAGGTGTCTGGGCAGGATACTCGCAAACATAGGAAGATTCCACTTTTCGAGTGCTTCAGGTAATGTTGCATGGTTTGTGTATGAAAAGGTATTCTGTGTTATGTACCATGCTTTTTCCCAGCTTACCAGATGTTCATCAACAAGGAGTCTCATTAACTCTGCCACGGCTATTGCAGAATTGGTATCAATAAGTTGAACTGCAAAAGAGTTAGAAAAACTATGAATATTTTTCCAGCGCAGCAGATGAAGACGAATCATATCCTGGAGACCACAGGAGACAAGAAAATATTGTTGTGCAAGACGTAAATGTTTTCCAGCATAAGGTTCATCATCAGGATAAAGTATTTTACCTATTGATTCTGATGCAATTTTTTCGTTAACTGCGCTGAAATAATCACCGGCATTAAAGGTTTCGTAATCAAAGGATTCAATGGACTCAGACTTCCAGAGTCGCAGTGTGTTTATGTTGGAAACTCTGTATCCTGAAATAGGTGTATCATATGCAATACCTTTAATAGAGAATTTTGGAATCCAGCGAACGCGGTAACAATCTTGCTCGTCATAATACGATTCTGTACGTCCACCAATCTTAATTGTATAAGCTATCTCAGGGCGTGGAATTTCCCATGGGTTGCCTGCAACAAGCCACTTATCAGTCAACTCTGTTTGCCAGCCGTCTGAAAAATCCTGATTAAAAGTTCCAAATTCATAACGAATTCCATAACCTATTGAAGGAATCTGAAGGGTTGTGAGCGAATCCAGATAGCATGCTGCAAGCCTGCCAATTCCACTATTACCAAGCCCTGGTTCTCCCTCTTGTTCAATAAGTTCGAATAGGTGCATTCCTAATTCTTCTATTGCATGGGAGACCTCATTATAGATGTTGAGATTAATGAGGTTATTTGCAAGTTGTGGGCCGATAAGAAATTCAGAAGAAAGATATGCTACAACCGTAAGATCTTCTGTATAACTCTGTTGAGTTTTAATCCACCGCTGTATTAACCTGTCACGGACTGTATATGCAAGCGCCATGTACCAGTCCTTTCTTGTTGCGGTCTGAGGGGTCTTTGCAAGCTGGAAAAATAAATTATCAAGCACTGATTGTCTAATTGCTTCAGCATTCATACCTGTACGGCTATCCTCAGGCTTTTGATGGAATGACCAGGGGACTGCTCCTTTATTGTCCTGCATAATTTGCCTCCAGTTGCATCGTCAACATTTACATTATACCTTTTTTTGTCACCATTTCTTCTTTAATGCTTGTAACACAAACTTAATTTTGCCTTAATCTGTGTGTAATAAAAATATCTTATTATCTTATTAATGTTATTGTGTGATTTTCACATCCACACAAAATACTCTGATGGTTCAGTAGAATTAACCAGGACGGTCGATCTCTTTGGGCAGGCCGGCTTCGATGTCATTGCGATAACAGACCACGTTGTGAACGGAGACAGTTCATTTGGGAAAATCGCCCGCAGGTTTAATCTGTCTATAAGGGAGGATAATTTCTCTATATACATGTCCCGCTTAGCAGAAGAGGCCAAAAGGGCTTGGGACAAATATCAGATGCTTGTCATCCCTGGGATAGAGATAAGCAAGAATTATATCTCTTCTGACAAATCTGCACATATCCTGATACTTGATATAAAGGATTTTATCTCTGCATGCTGGAGTTATGAAAAGATATTCCTCGAAGCAAAAGCCCAGGATGCTTTAATCATCGCCTGCCACCCTCACCATACATCTGAAATTACAAGAAACACCTTATTTTTATGGAACAACAGGGATAAATATTCTAAATACATCGACGCATGGGAGATTGCTAACAGGGATGATGTCTTTAATGTCATAAGTCTTAGTAAATACCCTTACATTGCAAACAGCGATTTCCACAGGGTACGTCACCTTTATTCATGGAAGACCCTGCTGAATTGCGAAAAAAATGTTCAGTCAGTAAAACAGTGTATCAGGCATAACAAGGGCGTAGCTATAACATTATTCAGGAATTAAGGGATGTCGATTATGTATATAAAAGATAATCAGCCCATCCATTTTAGAGATGGTGGATTTATCGAGTATAAAATCCTCACAGTAAGGGAGAAATTATGGAAAAATTTTTTATTGTAATATTCTTAGTAATAACTCTTCTGGGACTAATAGCATATGGTCTTCAAATCCTTGCCACCCGATTGACTCTAAGGGAAAGAGCAGATAAAAGTAAAGATAAAGACACTCCTTTACATTTGCCTGCTATTTCTATTTTGAAGCCTCTCAAGGGGCTTGATGATAAACTATTCGATAACCTTGAGAGTCTATGTCTCCAGGATTACCCCGAATATGAGATAATTTTTTCTCTTCAGGACCACAACGATCCTGCATATAAAATAGCGAGAAAAATAAAAGATAAATATCCGGATAAAAATATAAGGATTATTGTTGAACAATGTAATGCGGGACTTAATCCGAAAATAAATAACCTTCTCCCTTCATATAGAAGTGCGAAATATGAATATATACTCATAAGTGATAGTAACGTTATGGTTGGGGGCAATTATCTGAAAGAAATTGCAATGCATATGCAGGATCCAGAAGTAGGACTTGTAAGTAACTTGATACAGGGTGTCGGGGGACGCACAGCAGGAGCTGTCTTTGAGAATCTTCATCTCAATTCCTTCATAATAGGCAGTGTATGTTTCCTTGATAAATTTCTAAAGATGCCATGCGTTGTGGGGAAGTCAATGCTTATGAGAAAAAGAGACCTTGAGTCCATCGGCGGCTTCGAGGGCGTAAAGGATGTTCTTGCAGAGGATTATATTATTGGCAAGAAGATTCATAAAATGGGAAGGAAAGTTATTCTCTCAAAACATGTTATAAAGAATGTGAATGAATACTGGGGGATACGCAAATTTCTGAACAGACATACAAGATGGGGAAAACTCAGGTGGAAAATCGGTGGAATAAAATATTTTTCAGAACTGATAGGGAATCCGGTTTTCATTTCATGCATTCCACTATTGTTATGGGAGCCGACTAAGGTGACTTTATCTTTGGCATTTTCTGCATCTTTTTTGAAAATTGCAGGAGATTATTATACAGGTAAAATATTAAAGACAGATATGAAATCGATATTTTATTTTTTATCTCCCATAAAAGACCTTATTATCGGACTTGTTTGGTTTATCCCGATTATTTCTAACACTGTCGTCTGGAGGGGAAACAGATATATTATTGGCAAAGATTCGCTATTGTCACCCTGTCCTGAAAGAGGCGTCTGGTCATGGAAATACAGAATTATTGATGCGATAAAAATGAGATTTGCATAATGCAAATTGAAAAATAATTAAAAAAGTAATGTAGAGCAATCTTCGAATCAAAAAAAATCTTCCTCAAAATTAACTAAAATTTTAATGTCACTTTAATAATCATGTAACACGAAATAATTAAAATCTGATTTGCACGATACATTCTTCCTATTTCGTTATCTAATGTCTATAGTTTTGAAAGGAGGTGATTAAATGAAGTTAGACGCATATAGCAAAAATAGCAGAGGGAATTTGTATCGGCTGCATTTTTCATCGATTTTGAGTGTACCGTAAGAGGACCATCTCAAACCGTAAAATGCATTCCCTCTGCTTTAAAACATAATATTACATTCAGTTTCAAAATTCAACCTCGATTTATAAAAGATGCAGAGGGTACAAAAATCGCTTTTGAACAGATTTGAAAAAATAACAGGAGGTCAAAAAATGAAAAAACATTTTCAAACTATGGTGTGCGTGATATCGATCGTAATACTTTTAGCTCTTGCATTACCAGGAATTTCCTGTGCAGGAACAGAAGTTATAAAAAGCAGCAACTATGCTAAAAATATCATTTTCATGGTGCCGGATGGTATGGGACTCTATAATGTGACAGCGGCTCGCATATTCAAAAACGGGCCAGATGGTAATCCCCTCTATCTTGAAACTTTACCTCAGATTGGATATCAGAGAACTCATTCCAGAAACAGCACAGTGACCGATTCCGCCGCCGCGGCTGCTGCATGGGCATGTGGAGAAAAATTCAATAATAATGAAATCTCCTGTCATGACAATGACGGTGACAAGGTCTGTGATACTAATGGTTCACCAGCAACTATCCTTGAACTGGCAAAGCAGTCAGGAAAAGCTACAGGTTTGGTTGCTACCTCAACTATTTCTCATGCAACACCTGCAGTCTGGGCTGCGCATGTGCACTACAGGAATTGTGAAACAGAGATCGCCCGTCAGTATATTGAGGTCACAGGGGTTGATGTTATACTCGGCGGTGGCATAGGATCAAATCAGGCTGGCAAAAATTGTGAACAGTATTTAGGGCAGGATAAAAATGCTGTTATTTCATCCGCAATAAGCAGGGGGTATGAATATGTTATCAACAAATCAGAGATGGAAGCTGCGGTGGCAGCAAGGAAGAACAAAATACTCGGTCTTTTTACTGCCAGCGGAAAGACTCCTGAAACCTACAGGATCGACCCTATAGTCTATAGCTGGAATGAAGAGGAACCTACGCTTCCTGAAATGACAGCGGCTGCACTCGATATTCTTGAAGAAGACAAGGATGGTTTTTTCCTAATGGTCGAAGGCTCCCAGATAGACTGGGCAAACCACGATAACGATATTACCTATCAGATCGGGGAAACCCTCGCATTTGATGAATCCGTGGGTGTGGTCTTAGACTGGATTAATGCAGAACCTTCCCGCAAGAACCATACGCTGGTAATTATTGTTGCTGACCATGACTGCGGTGGATTTGCGGTTAATGGGCCATATGGCAGCTTGTCAAATGCAGGTGATATCGTAGAAGCAGGATGGACAAGCGGAGACCATACAGCCGGTGATACAATAATCTGGAGTCAGGGGCCGGGAAGCCACTATTTAGGCAAGGCCCTTGACAACACAGACCTGTTTTCTATAATGAAGAAAGTTTTGAGGTAATATAAACATTACTGAATACACGCATGTTTTTAGAGGAGGTTCCTTTGGCGCCTCCTCTTTTAAATTCATACTTGTCAATATTTTGACAGCTGATAAGCAAGACAGCTGTTACATCAATTATTTATTCACAATAAATGAAAATGTCAAGTTATTTTCATATGCCTGTAACATATTTCTGATAGGCTATTATCATGAGAAACGATTTTGACATAATTCTTGAAAAAACTCGAAAGGTTGGTGATAACATGTGTCCTTATAGCAGTTTCAATATCTGTACAGCTTCTATTTCATCAATGTTTATTGATAATCAGATAAAGTCTGATTGTTGCGAAACCGAAAATTATGATTCCTGTCCGCTATTCCTCTCAAAGGTTCTGAGGAAGAGCTAATAAACTTTTAATGGTCTAAAGATTTAGATGCATATGAAATGCCCCTATCTCATAAAGTGGCTTACATTTGCCTGCAAGGCAAGGGAACAGATATATTTTCCGAGTGCGTTCCAACTAAAGGAGTATTGCAAGAGAAAAGACCATAAAAGGTGCCCTTTTTATACAGAGGATTTAAAAGACGAAATAGATATCCTGATTTCAACTACCCGAACTTAATTTTAACATTGATTTCATATCCATGTAACAAAAACATATTATTTTAAAAGAGTGACTATTTTTTTCTTGACGTTTGTTGTAGCGGTTACAGCAATTTATTTTCTCATAAAAAGGACCCCGAGCCTTTTCTTGTTTGATCTGTTAGGTAAATTTTTTGGCGACAAGCATGATGAACGTAAAAATTAAGGAGGTGAGATGTATAATAAAATTTTAACAAAAATTTAACACAATTGTAACAATTCAGGTGTAATGTAGAAAATTAATCAAGGAGGAGCTTATGAAAAAGTTTTTAATGCTGTTAATTTCAGTCTTGTTTATTTTTTCTGTTGCCGGATATTCTTATGCAGAAGACATCAAGATAGACGGTTCAACAACTGTTCTACCAATTGCTCAGAAGGCAGCCGAAGTTTTTATGAAAAAGAATCAAAATATTAAAGTTTATGTTTCAGGGAGCGGCTCTGGTACAGGAATTAAAGCTTTAATAGATGGAACTACCCACATAGCTACAAGTTCCCGCGAAGCAAAAGATAAAGAAATTAATTCGGCAAAAGCCAAAAACATTATTTTGAATGGTCACAAAATAGCTCTTGATGGTATTGTTCCGATAGTACACCCGTCAATGAATATAAAAGAGCTAACATTAGAACAGTTAAGAGATATTTACAATGGCAAAATACAAAGTTGGAAGGAACTTGGCGGTCCAAATAGACCTATCTCTGTAGTGTCAAGAGATACAAGTTCAGGAACTTATGAAGTCTGGGAAGAAAAAGTATTAAAAGGCGACAAAGTAAGAGCAGATGCTTTATTGGTTGCTTCAAATGGACAGGCTGTGCAGACAGTTGCAAAGAACAAATACGCTATAGGATATATTGGGATTGGATATCTTGACAAAACCGTTAAGGCTGTTATGGTAAATGGCAAGACAGCAACTCCGCAAAGTATTCGTGATGGTTCATGGCCTATAGCAAGGCCGCTATTTATGTACACAAATGGAAAGCCTGAAGGAGTTATCGCTAAATTTATTGATTTTATGCTTTCAAAAGAAGGTCAGAAAGTTGTAAATGAAGTTAAATACGTAAGCATAAAATAAAGCCATTTAGTTTCATTTTATAGTTCTTAAAGGGTCATCAGTAAACAGTTACTGATGACCCTTTATGTTTTTAATTGTTTACTATTGTTTACTTTCAAAAAAGTAGGAGTAATTCGTGAATTACCCCTACTTCTATATATATTTATTCTTTGCTATTTTTATATTTTGATAAAACATGGACAGATAACAAAGTTTGAAATTATATATATTTGGTATCTTTATGATATGATTTTAATAAGAATTTGCCGCATACCTAAACTAACTGACACTTTTTGGGAGATAATTATGCGGTTTCAACCAATGGGAATAATTTTTAAACCGAAACGCTTAGGTGCTTCATCCCCTGTGATAATTTCCTTTTTTAGAAAATTCGCCCATTTGCTATTTAGTTATATAAAATGAATCGGTATAAATAGAAAATATAAAAACATTTGCTATGAAACCAGAGGAAGAGGCAAGGCAGAAGATAGATAAACTCCTGAATTTAGCAGGCTGGAGGGTACAGGATTTAAAAGACATAAATCTTAGCGCTTCCTTTGGTGTAGCAGTCTGCGAATTTCCCCTTGAATCTGGATTTGCTGATTATCTACTTTTTGTTGATAAAAAAGCTATTGGGGTAATTGAAGCAAAACCCGAGGGTACGACATTAAGTGGGGTTGCGGAACAGTCTGAATTATATATTGCAAGCATACCCAAAAATCTACCCATTGTTCAAGAACCGCTTCCATTTGCCTACGAAAGTACAGGCACTGAAACATTTTTCAGAGATATTAGAGACCCTTTTCCTCGTTCAAGAAGAGTCTTTGCATTTCATAATCCGGAGACACTTGCAGAGTGGCTGTCGCAAAAAGAAACTCTACGACAAAGACTCAGAAACTTGCCTCGTCTCATTACAGAAGGGTTCAGAGGGTGTCAGATTGAAGCAATTAAGAATCTTGAGAGAGCCTTTGCTGAAGATAGACCCCGGGCTTTGATTCAAATGGCTTCAGGGAGTGGGAAAACATATACTGCAGTGAATTTCGTCTATCGCCTTATTAAATTTGCCAATGCCAAAAGGATTCTTTTTCTGGTTGATAGAAGTAATCTTGGCAGACAAACGAGAAAAGAATTTCAGCAGTTTATTACCCCGGACGACAGAAGGAAATTTACAGAGCTTTATAACATTCAGCATCTCACCTCCAATGTGATTGACCCTGTAAGTCGGGTTTGCATTACCACAATTCAGAGACTCTACTCCATGTTAAAAGGCGAAGCAGAATTTGATGAGAGTCTGGAAGAGCAGTCGGTTTTTGAAATATATCCAGAGGAAGAGCAACCCAGAGAAATTACATATAATCCAAAAATTCCGATTGAAACGTTTGATTTTATCATTACTGATGAATGCCACCGTTCTATTTACAATTTATGGAGACAGGTACTGGAATATTTTGATGCCTATATCATTGGACTGACTGCTACTCCCTCAAAGCAAACACTTGGCTTTTTCAACCAAAATCTTGTTTCTGAATATAACTATGAAAAAGCTGTGGCTGATGGAGTGAATGTGCCCTATGAAGTGTACAGAATCAAAACTGAAATTACAGAAAAAGGGAGCAAGGTAGAAGCAGGGTATTACATAGATAAACGAGATAAACTTACCAGAAAGGTGAGATGGGAACAGCTTGATGATGATATTGAATATTCACCAAATCAACTGGATAGAGATATTGTCGCACCAGACCAGATAAGAACAGTAATAAGGACATTTAAGGAAAAACTTTTTACCGAAATCTTTCCCGGCAGAAAAGAAGTCCCCAAAACTTTAATCTTTGCCAAAGACGACTCACACGCAGAAGACATTGTGCACATTGTAAGGGAAGAATTCGGCAGAGGAAATGATTTTTGCAAAAAGATAACCTATAAAATTACTGGAGAAAAACCAGAGAATTTGATTACAGAATTTCGAAATTCATACAATCCACGGATTGCAGTCACAGTAGATATGATTTCAACTGGTACAGACATAAAACCAATCGAGTGCCTGATATTTATGCGCGATGTAAAATCAAGGGTTTATTTTGAGCAAATGAAAGGTAGAGGAACTCGAATTCTTTCACAGACTGAACTTAACGCAGTGACCCCTGATGCATACAAAAAAACACATTTTGTTATTGTAGATGCAGTTGGGGTGTGTGAAAATGATAAAACTGATTCTCGTCCTCTTGAAAGAAAACCAAGCGTTCCTTTTGATAAACTGCTTTTCTCAATTGCTCTTGGCAATAGAGATACTGATTCAATAACATCGCTGGCTGGTAGACTTGCAAAGCTTGCTCGAGAGATTGAGAAAGAAGACAGACAGGAAATAGAAGATGCTGCCAAACAACCTTTGAACACCATTATAAGCAATCTATTAGATGCTACTGATCCTGACAAAGCAATTGAAAAAGCAAAAGAAATTTTTAAGATAGAAAAACCTACGGAAGAGCAAATCAATGCTGCTGAAAAGAAATTAATAGACGAGGCTTGCGAACCTTTTGATAAACCAGAATT
>JACAFF010000001.1 GCA_013388455.1 Nitrospirota bacterium | reverse complement strand
GAACCATTCAAGAGGAATTCATTGATAATAATCTGGATGTGATTTATGATAAACCACTATTTAACCAGAGACTTGCTGATTATATGATCTTTTATAATACTCAGAGACCACATAAGTCTCTGGGATTAAAAACCCTATTCAGTATTTAATCGAAAAAGGAGAAATGTCGCAAAAGTCTTTAATCCAAAAAATGCAATTGAATAATGCAGATGTTGCGAGAAAATTTATTTTTCGATACCTTAGCTTACCTTTAACTAATGGTTTTACGAATATTTTTATTCATTGAATAAATATGGATAATTTAATAATTTCATCGAGTTAAAAAAATTTTTGAGCAATATCTGCATTATTTTGGTTAACGTAATAATAAAAAATAGATTGATATGTTAAATAATATGCTGTTGACAGAAAATACTGTTTGGTTTACTCTATAAATAAAATTTTAGAATTAAATTTACACATATCCTTATGAAAGATAAGATTCTAAAAGCATTTGAAGAAAGCATTCAGGTTAAACAAAATTTTTTAGACGATAAAAATATTAATAGGATTTTTGAAGTAGCAAGAGTTATTGCTGAAGCTTTCAATGAAGGGAAAAAATTAATTCTTTTTGGCAATGGCGGAAGTGCAACAGATGCCTCCCATATTGCAGCAGAATTTGTAAACAGATTCAAAAGGGAACGTCCCGGGCTCCCTGCAATAGCACTTAATACCGATATGGCTGTAATAACCTCAATAGCAAATGACTATGATTTTTCAGAAATATTCTCCAAACAGCTTAAAGCAATTTCCGAAGAGGGTGATATTATTATTGCTATAAGTACAAGTGGAAACTCTGCAAATGTCTTGAAGGCAATGGATGTTGCAAAGAAAAAACGATTAACAACAATTGCATTTACAGGTTTAAAAGGAGAGAAATTTGCCTCAAAAGCAACATTTGCCTTCATAGTTCCATCAGATAATACTCCACGTATTCAAGAAACTCATATCACACTCGGTCATGTTATCTGTCAGATGGTTGAAGAGATACTCTTTGAAGCCCCAAGAAAAAAATAAACTACCTAAGAATCAAAAGCTAACGATTCTCGGCATTGACCCCGGAAGTATTAATTGTGGTTATGGTTTAATCAAGTCGCCAAACTATCATTTTAATTCTTATAAAAACAAATCCTTAACACCTATCTATATAACATCAGGAAGGATAACAATGTCTCCTAAAAGCCCTCTCTATCTCCGGTTGAAAAAATTATATGATTCAATCATAGATATTATAAGAAAACACCGCCCAACCGAAATTGTTATCGAAAGCATTTTCTTTGCAAAAAGTATAAAAGCAGCATTAAGCCTCGGACAGGTAAGGGGAGTAGCGTTCCTCGCAGCAGCATCTGAAGGTATATCCGTCTTTGAATATAGTGCTCGAGAGGTAAAAAAAGCAGTTACAGGTTTTGGAGGCGCTGAAAAAAGACAGGTTCAGGAGATGGTGAAAAGGATACTGAATATCCATACACAAAATTCTTCGATATCAGAGGATAGTGCAGACGCACTTGCTCTCGCAATATGTCATCTACATTCTATAGAATTTAAAGAAAAGATTAAGGAAAAGAATGATAGGATCATTAAGAGGAAAACTTATATTCAAACAACCAAATAATGTAATCGTTGAAGTTCAAGGTGTCGGATATCAGGTAAATGTATCTGTGGGAACATTATCATCCCTTCCAGATGAGGGCAGTGAGGTTTTCATGCACATATACACGCATGTACGTGAAGATCTCTTACAATTGTATGGTTTCATATCAGAAGATGAAAAAAAAATATTTATAACACTACTCGGGATAACAGGAATCGGACCCAAAATGGCCCTTAATATTCTTTCAGGAATCTCCCATAACGATCTTTTACATGCAATCGAAAAAGAGGATGTAGATGTTCTATGCAAAATTCCTGGACTTGGTAAAAAGACAGCTCATCGGTTAATTCTCGAACTCAGAGAAAAACTCCCTCCTGTAAAAACTCTGTATGATAGACTTTTTGATGATACCTTATCAGCACTGATAAATCTCGGATATAAGAAATCAGTTGCCATAAAAGCTCTGGAATTGTCATATAAAAAAGGATTTAAAGATATTGAAGGACTTCTAAAAGAATCGTTAAAATATCTAACAGGAGAAGTTATTGAAAAAAACTGATAAGCAAATCAATCCCTCTGTATCATCTACTATAGATGGTGATGACCTTGGCTTCGAGCTTACTTTAAGACCAAGGTCATTTTATGAATTTATAGGACAGGATAAGATTATAGAAAATCTTAAGGTATTCATAGAGGCCGCACAGAAAAGAAAAGAGCATCTTGATCATATATTATTTTATGGTCCACCCGGACTTGGAAAAACAACCCTTTCTCATATTATTGCCTCTGAACTTAATGTAAATATAAAGTCAACATCTGGTCCTGTACTTGAACGGCCTGGTGATCTTGCGGCAATTCTAACAAATATATCAGATCTTGATATTCTGTTTATTGATGAAATTCACAGACTACCTCGAATTGTTGAGGAAATACTGTATCCCGCCATGGAAGATTTTCAATTAGATATCATTATTGGTCAGGGACCAACCGCCCGCACATTGAAATTGAATCTTCCGAGGTTTACTCTTATAGGTGCTACCACTCGAACAGGTTTGCTTACCTCTCCTCTGAGAGAACGTTTTGGTGTTATAAATAGACTTGAATACTATTCACCTGATGATCTTAAGAAAATAGTCCTTCGTTCATCTCGGATATTAAAGACTGACATTGATGATGAAGCTGCGTTTGAGATTGCATGCCGTTCTCGTGGAACACCAAGGATTGCTAACAGATTACTGAGACGCATACGTGACTTTGCACAGGTGAAAGGCGATGGCAAAATAGATATTAATATAACAAAGAGTTCCCTTTTATCTCTTGATGTGGACGAAAAAGGTCTCGATGAAATGGATAGAAAACTTTTAACAATAATCATTGAAAAATACAATGGTGGTCCTGTCGGGATAGAAACTCTTGCAGCTTCATTAAGAGAAGATAAAGAAACTATTGAAGATGTATATGAACCGTTTCTTCTGCAGGAAGGTCTCATAGAAAGAACACCTCGCGGTAGACAGGCTACTCGAAGAGCTTACCAGCATCTTGGAATCAATGCACCACAGGGGTTATTTTAATCTTTGTATATGAAACTCCTGGTGCATATCTGTTGTGCCAATTGCTATTTATATCCATTTCAGTCACTGTTTTCAAAAGGATTTGAGGTAAAGGGTCTTTGGTTTAACCCCAATATTCATCCATATACAGAATATAAGATGCGTCTTGATGCTTTACATAAGCTTCAGAATTTATGGAATCTGGACATAGAATATGTTGATCATTATGGACTAAAGGAGTTCATAAGGGCGGTGGTAAATAGAGAAGAATACGGTGAAAGATGTTTTCTATGCTATTCAATGAGGCTTGAAGAAACAGCAAAGAATGCAAAAAAAATGGGGCTCGATGGATTTACAACCACTCTTCTTGTAAGCCCATATCAGAAATTTGATATTATATTAAACATAGGGAATGAGATTGCAAAAAGACATTCAATCCAGTTCTATAAAGAAGATTTTAGAACTGGCTGGAATGAAGGAGTAAAGTTATCAAAAGAACTTGGATTGTATAGACAGAAGTATTGTGGATGTATTTACTCAGAAATGGAGCGTTATTTGAATAGAAAGAGTGATATTAAGGAAATAAAATAAATGGGTGAGAGCATACAATATTTTGCCAGATTTCTTATAATCACCGGTGTTGTGATAATAATTCTTGGAGCTGTATTACTTCTATCAGGGAAAATACCATGGATTGGGAAATTGCCAGGAGATATTGTAATACAGAGAAAAAATTTTACATTTTATTTTCCATTAGCTACAAGTATACTTTTAAGTTTGTTACTGACTCTAATCTTCTGGATTCTGGGAAGGAAATAAGTAAATATGCTAAATAAAATAAGTTTTTTAGTAGTATTGCTATTGAGCCTAATTTTACCATTACAAACATATGCGGAGGAAAGCATAAGAGTATTAATTATCAATGATGTTTATTCAAGATTACCATCAAAAAATGAAAAGATTGATAAAATTGGTAGCTTGAAAGGTGATCTACTCGTTATGGGTACTCGCTATACTGGAAATATTGATATCTGGAAAGGCGATAATGGTCTTTATGTTGTAAATGAAATACCTATTGAAGAATATGTCAAAGACGTTGTTGCTGCGGAAGTAAATCCTGAATGGGATATTGAAGCACTCAAGGCCCAGGCAGTTGTTTCACGTACATATAGTTTATATCAAAAAAGAATGAATGGAAACTCAATATATCACATAGCTTCCTCGGTCATACATCAGGTTTATAAAGGAAGCAAACCTGATATAAGGATATCATATGCTGTTAGTCAAACACGGGGCGAAGTTCTTACTTATAATGGAGAACTGATCGAGGCATTCTATCATTCCACCTGTGGTGGCATGACAGAAAATCCAGAAGAAGTATTCGGAAAAAGTTATCCCTACCTGAAATCATCAGAATCATCCTGCGAAATCTCACCATATTCCTTCTGGGAGAAGATTATACCGCTTGAAGAAATCGAAAAAGCATTAGGTATACAAGATATCAAAGAAATATCAATAAAGTCCTATACAAAATCTAAAAGGGTGAAACAACTTGAAATTGTATATCAAACAGGAAAAACTATAATCACTGGTAACGATTTAAGAAAAGCACTCGGCTGGAGTCGTCTCCCCAGTACAAATTTTCAGATGACCAGAAATGGTGATACATTCATTTTTGAAGGAAAAGGTTATGGCCATGGCGTTGGAATGTGCCAGTGGTGTGCTTTAAAAATGTCCCGTGAGGGAAAAAATTATAAGGAAATCCTATCATATTTTTACCCTGGAACAGTGATAAAAATTAATGAAGGTTTCTGATTTCGATTTTTTTCTGCCTGAAAGTCTTATAGCTATACGTCCTCTCAAAAAAAGAGATGCTTCAAGATTATTAGTCCTTCACAGAGATGGGTCTATTGAACATAAAAATTTTACTGATCTACCATCTTATCTAAACAAGGGAGATATGCTTCTCATTAATGACACAAAGGTATTTCCAGCAAGGCTTACCGGCTACAAAAAAAATGGGGATAAACTGGAAATTTTGCTTGTGAAAGAAAAAGAGAAGGATGTATGGGAAATACTCTCAAAAGGCAAATTCACAGGTAGACTAACCTTTTCCGACAATTTCTCTGCAGAAATCTATCAAGGTAAAATTGCACATTTTTCATATTTCGGTGAATTATCAGAAAATATCTGGAAATATGGCAAAATGCCGTTACCCCCTTACATAAAGCGATTACCGGATGATTCAGATAAGGAAACATATCAATCAATATTTGCAAAAAACATTGGTTCTATCGCTGCTCCGACTGCAAGTTTGCATTTTTCTGAAAGAGTAATCGATGAGATCTCCAGCAAAGGAGTAATAATACGACAATTAACACTTCATATAGGGATCGGGACATTCAAACCGATAAGGACAGAAAATGTTGAAGACCATAGGATGGAAAGTGAGTATTTCGAGATAAATAATGAACTTCTCGAAGAAATTAAAAAAACAAAATCTACTGGTAATAAAATTGTATCAGTAGGAACTACAACCACAAGAGCAATTGAAGGATATTTTAATAATCGATGTAACATTAAATCAATTAACGGAAAATTGTTCGGTATAACAGATTACTTTATTTATCCTGGTCATACATTTAAAATCATTGATTCCTTAATAACAAATTTTCACCTGCCCCGTTCAACTCCTTTAATGTTAGCATCTGCTATAATTGGTAGAGAAAAATTGATCAATGCTTATAAAGAAGCTGTAGAGAGAAGGTATAGATTTCTCTCATATGGTGATGCTATGCTTATATTATGAAACATTCTGATTTTAATGAAAAAGAATCTGTTTACTTTATTAGCAAATGGGTTATTATTCTTGCGATAGTAATTACCTCATCTGTTGGGTTTACTCTTGGTTTTCTTGTAGGCAAAAGCGTTCAATCACCAACTTATCAACCACAGATAATCCCACAGGGAGGAGATTCTCTTCAGCAGGATGTATTATCTCAAGAAAATATTTCTTCACCACCATCGCTTGAACAGACACAAGATACTTCAGGGTCTTCATCTTTACAGTCACAACAAGATGTTAATCTTACTGAAACAAAAACAAATGAGCTAAATCAAACAAAGCAGAAGGTTCAATCAATGAAACCTGAAGAAAAACAACAAAAGAATACAAATCAGCAAACTAATAAAGCACCATCAAATAAAGCAGAGCAAGAAACAACAAAATTAGTTAGATATACTGTTCAGACAGGAGCTTTTAAGAATCCAACTGAGGCTGAATCTTTAAAGAAAATTCTTGAAAAAAAAGGATACAAACCATATGTTGTTCTATCAGAAACAAAAAATAATGAAAAGATTTACAAGGTGAGGGTTGGTGAATTCAATACAAGAAAAGAAGCTGAGATATTATCCCTAAGGATTAAGAAATCCGATGGATTGAATACATTTGTCACATTTAAATAAAACAGGAGTTATTACGATAACTTTAGAGATTGAGCTTGATGTAGAGAAAGAACAGAACCTACTTTATGGCGGGCTCGATAAAAATCTGAGGATAATTGAAGAATCCCTTGGTATAATAGCTTCACAGAGAGGCAATAAGGTATTTCTGCAGGGAACATCTGAAGCTGTTGAAAGAGCAGAAAAAATAATACAGGATATAAGAATTATCAGTTCGAATGGATATTCTCTTGGGCCAGAAGACATTCGATTTGCACTAAGATCAACAGGTTCCGGAGAAAAATATACCTCAGTCAAAGAACTTTTTTTAAATAACATTCCAATTTCATCAAAAAAGAGATTTATCATTCCGAAAACAGAAACCCAGAGAAAATATATAGACGCCATAAAAACCTATGATATAGTAATCGGTATCGGTCCTGCAGGCACAGGAAAAACATATCTCGCTATGGCAATGGCTATTAACGCTTTTTTAAAAAAACAAATAAGTAGAATAGTCCTTGCAAGACCCGCGGTAGAAGCCGGTGAAAAACTTGGTTTTTTACCTGGTGATATTTATGAAAAATTTAATCCATATCTGAGGCCGTTGTATGACGCACTCTTAGATATGATGGAAGCAGAGAAAGCGGGAAAACTGATCGAGCGCGGGGTTATCGAGATTGCACCACTGGCATTCATGAGGGGTAGAACACTTAATGATTCTTTTGTGATACTCGATGAAGCACAGAATACTACTACAGAACAGATGAAAATGTATCTAACAAGACTTGGTTTTAACTCAAAGACGGTTATAACAGGTGATATAACACAGATAGATTTACCACATGGAAAGTTATCAGGTCTTATCGAGGCTGAAAAAATACTTAACGACATTGAAGGAATAAAGTTTATATATTTTACAGAAAAGGATGTCGTAAGGCATAGACTTGTGCAGGAAATCGTTAAGGCCTACGAAAAATATGAAAAACGGTCAGCAGAATAAAGGCAAAATAATTTCTTTCTTCAAAAAAATTGGCGATAGCAGCACTCCAAAAATTAATGGCACAATTATAAAACATGGCAAAAGTGACCTCTTTATCAGACTTTATTTCATAATTCTCTGTGGTTTTATACTCGCATTTTCTATACAAAAGATTTTTGTATTTAGCATTGAACAGTTAATTGGTGGGGTTCTTATCTCCTGCCTCATAATGTTCATGCTATACAGGGATATAATGCGTTATAAACCAGCCTATATTAAGAAATACAATATGCTATTACTTCTTGGGCTTTTGCTAATAGGCACCCTCATTGTCTCAAGACTGTTTGCATATTTTTTTGTAAATCTCTCCAAAGGATTTGAATATAGCTCTCTGGATAGCGCCTTATTCGGTATTCCTATTGCAGCAGGCGCTATGTTTGTTTCACTTCTTTTTGATTTTCACACCTCCATTACCTTTTCTTTTGCTGTTAGTCTACTTACCGGTCTCTGGCTTCAGGATGCTTCATTTACATTTTTTGCATTCGTTGGTAGCATAACAGCAGCATTCAGCGTTATACGCTGCAAAAAGAGATCTTCCTTGCTTAAAGGTGGAGGTTATCTTATAGCAGCGAATATCTTTTCTGTAATAATAATACTTCTATTTAAAGGTGAACTCTATACTGCAAAAGCTCCCTCTTCAATAATGTTTGCTACTCTTGGAGGAATGAGTGTTGCTGCAATTGTATCATTACTTCTACCACTTATAGAATATTCTTTTAAGGTTACTACGGATATAAGTCTGCTTGAATTGCTTGATCTCGATCAACCAATCATGAAAAGCATGATGGTAAATGCTCCTGGAACTTATCATCATAGCGTCATTGTTGGAAATCTTGTCGAATCAGCTGCTGAGGTTGTAGGAGTAAATCCCTTACTGGCACGCGTTAGCGCTTATTACCATGATATAGGTAAAATTAAAATGCCTGAGTATTTTGTTGAGAACCAGATTGGCTCAATTAGTAAACATGATAAACTTACACCTCACATGAGCAGTATGATTATAATCAATCACGTAAAGGAGGGGGTTGAAATTGCAAAACAATATAAATTACCATCCCCTGTCATTGATATTATAGAGCAACACCATGGCACAATGCTTGTCAGTTATTTTTATGAGAAAGCAAAAGAGAAAGAACATGATGTTTTACCTGTTGAGGAAGACTATAAATATCCAGGTCCAAAACCTCAGACAAGAGTAGCCGCTCTCGTAATGATGGCAGATGCTGTCGAGGCAGCTTCAAAAGTTCTTACTGATCCTACACCTGCAAGGATTGCTTCGCTGGTGGACAGAATAATAAACCGTATTTTTCTCGAAGGACAGCTTGATGAATGCGAGCTTACTTTAAAGGACATTCATGAGATCAAGAAACGTTTCACCTACATACTTACAGGTATCTTTCATAAAAGAATAGATTATCCGGGTTTTGATTTTTCTGATGAAAGTTTTATTAAAGAATCAACAAAAACGAATAGTAATAAATCCAGAGAGGATAAAAAAAGTTCTAAAAAAAGCGTTCAAGCTGCTCAATCTCCAGAAGGCTGAACTGAGTATTCTTTTCGTAAACGACAGGAGAATGAGGGCACTGAACCGTCAGTACCGTGGTGTTGACAGAACAACAGATGTCCTTGCATTTCCACAACAAGAAGGTTACAAGTTAAAAGTTGCAAGCTACAGGCTAAAGAATAAAGAAGACTTTTTACGAAACTCTTTACCCTTCACTCATAACTCACCACTGGTTTTGGGTGATATTGTTATCAATATCCATAAGGCTAAATGCCAGGCAAATGAATTTGGCCTTACTTTTTATGATGAACTGAACAGGCTTCTCATACATGGTCTACTTCACCTTCTTTATTACGACCACGAAAAAAGCAGATATCACAATCAGAAAATGAGAAAAAAGGAAAAAGAATTACTCAATAGAATTTCTTGAAAACTGTTAACCTGAAAAATGTAATTAAAATAATGCAGATTTTGTGAGTAAATTTATTTTTCGATACTTTAGTGCACTTTTAACTGATGGTTTTACGAATATTTTTATTCATTGAACATACATCCCCCTTTAATTCCCCCCTTGGCAAGGGGGGACTAAGGGAGGTGTATCAAGTTAAAAAAGTTTTTAAGTAATATCTGCATTATTTGAGCTGATTAGAATCAGGATTGCAATAGCTTTAAACTATTGCAATCCTTTTATCATTATAAGGCTGAGGCCATTGGAAAGTATCAATAAGCCATATTAAATGCTTCAATAGTTTTGGGTGACGCTGTATATTCAGCTCCTCATCAAAAATAATCCCGATAAGGTAGATATTTTTAAATTTCTTAAGCCAGTCGACTTTACCTTCTACAAATTCTTCAGTCGTTTTTCCTCTATAATCAATGAATGATATTGAAAGTTTAACTTTTTCACCCTTATCTATTTTTTTGTCTGAGTATAAACCTATGCCTGACATTGATATATTGGCTATAGTTGTATTAATAATGGTATTCCCTTTTGGAATCATCAATTCTGCAGTTCCAAAAAAGTGATATCTATACCATTTTCTAATATCGACTTTGACCTTCTTTCTTCTTCTCTGTTTAATCATTTTTACTCCTGTTCTACTATAAAAGACCGGCTCTCTCCATAATAATCGGCACTTTGTCTTCCATCCCTATAGCCATTATATGAACACCATCACATATATTTTCTTCTTTTAGTTGTCGTATATGTCGAGCAGCTATATTAAGTCCAGCATCAAGAGCCTTCTCTTTTCCTGCTGCTTTGAGTTCATCTATTAACTCCTGAGGGACTCTGATACCTGGAACATTTTTATTCAAAAAACTTGCCATTCCAGCACTTTTTAAAATAACAAAACCTGCCAGAATTTTCACAGGAAATCTTCGTGCAAATTTCATAAACTCTTTAAACCTCTCTATATCGTAAATTGCCTGTGTCTGGAAGAAATTTGCACCGGCGTTTATCTTTTTTTCAAACTTGAGGAGTTGAGGTTCAAGAGGTGTAGCTTCTGGAGTTACAACAGCTCCCTGATAAAAGTCTGTGGCTCCCTTCAAATCATTTCCCGCCATATCTTTCCCATGGTTTAAACTGTCAACAATCTGGAGCAATTGTACAGATTCTACATCATACACTGGTTTCGCATTTTTATGATCTCCTGCTGTCACATGATCTCCAGTCATACAAAGCACGTTTTTGATTCCAAGAATATGTGCTCCTAAAAGATCTGATTGAAGACCTATTCTGTTTCTGTCACGGCATGTCATTTGAAAAATCGGCTCAAGGCCATGCTCAATAGCTATTTTGCATACTGCCATTGAACAGATTCTCATAACTGCTGACTGATTATCAGTAACATTAGCAGCATCTATCTTTCCCTTTAGTAGTTCAATGTGATGAAGCATCTCATGGATATCTGTTCCTTTTGGAGGTCCTATCTCTGCTGTAACAACAAATTTCCCTGAATTTATAGCCTCACGAAATGTCATATTAGCCCCCTCTTCTTAAACTTAATTTTAAAGAAAATTTAATTAAAACTGAATAGGTTTTATCTTGTTCAATCATTGATTACTGTCAAGTCCTATATCACTTCTATACCTCATACCTTCAAAATGTATCTTCTCTATATTTCTATATGCAACTTCCCTTGACTCTTTTAATGTCTTCCCTTTTCCTACGACATGAAGAACTCTTCCGCCATCAGTTACAAACCCTTTTTCTGGTGAATTATTTACTCCAGCAAAAAATATCTTGCAATCAGGGTCCTGTAAACTATCCAGTCCCGAAATCGGATAACCTTTCCCATAACGACCTGGATAGCCTGGATACCAGCCTTTACTTTTCCCATTCTTTCTCTGTCTTGTTCTTCCTGCAGCAGCAACAACATCACAGTAATAATCCTGACTCCATTGTATCTTTTTATGACTCAAAAAACCTTCAATAATCTGAAAACTTATCTCTGTAAGTGGTGTTACCAAACGAGGAAGAATTACCTCAGCTTCAGGGTCACCAAGACGAACATTTGCCTCAAGAAGATATGGGATATTATCAACAAGCATAAGGCCCATATAAAGTATACCTTTATATGGAACACCTGTCTTGTTTAGAAATCCGTGTATAAGAGGCCTCGCAACCTTCTCGCAGACAAGGTTTGTAAGTTTTTCACTTTCAAGGCGATGAGGGGAATAAGCTCCCATACCTCCAGTATTCAGACCTTCATCATTATCATATGCCCGCTTATAATCTTGAGCAACTGGCATTGGTGCCAAAGACTCACCATCCGTAAAAACAAAATAGGATATCTCTTTGCCAAAAAGTCTTTTCTCTATAACAACTTTATTGCCTGCATCCCCAAAAATCTTCTCTTCCATCAGTTCTTGAATAGCCTGAATCGCACCTTCTTTATCTGAACAGACAATAGAACCTTTACCCTGTGCAAGTCCGTCTGCCTTAACTACAACAGGATATTGAATATGGTTTATATAATCTTTGGCTTTTTGTGGATTATCGAAAATTTCAAATTCGGCTACAGGTACGCCTATTTCGCGGCATAATAATTTTGTATATGCTTTACTTCCTTCAAGTATACTGGCCATTTTTGTTGGCCCGACGATTGGTATTCCCTCACTATTAAAAAGATCCACGATACCATTTGTCAGAGGGCTTTCAGGACCAATAAAGACAAGCTCAACCTTTTCTTTCTTTGCAAAATCAAGAATTTCATCATTTCTTCTAACTGCCTCACATCTAATCTCGCGGGCAATACCAGCATTGCCTGGAGTACAAATTACTTCTTTTACATTTGGATCCTTCTTGAACTGCCATGCTATAGCATGTCCGCGGCCTCCGCTGTCAACAACCAGAACTTTCACTATATAGTTAATCTCTCCTGATATTTTTGGAATAATGATAATATTTTTTTAGCCTTATTTCTTTTTAAGGTACCTTTTTCAACCGCTATCTGAACAGTATATTTTCCGAGCTCCGAATAGAGACTTAGGAATTTTGGTATTTCTCGTGATATTGCTTTCAAATGGCATTCAACAATACTGGCGTCACCTCTTGAAATAGGTCCTGTAAGAGCATCCGGGATTCCTATATTCTCAATATTTTTTACAGTTCCCTTTATCAGAGGCATCATTGCCTTCAAAGAATCTTTTTTTCTGATACCGGCAGCTTCGTATAACTCTATCCCAAACCCTATTGTTGCTACGAGAAAATTTGATACAACAGCAGCACCTGCATGATACAAAGGTTTTTTTTCAACATCTAACATTATCTCTTTTCCACCAAGTGCTTTAACAATCTCACGTGCAATACGAGCAGCTTCTTCATCACCTTCAATACAAAAATAGGAATTGGATAAATTTTTAACTGCCTCTTTCACATCAGCAAGACTCTGAAGAGGATGTATAGAGGCAATATAGGCGCCTTTCCTTTTTGCAGAATTTAGGATACTTGAAGGTAAAGCACCACACATATGAAATACAACAGAACCTTTACGAAAACCCCCTTCTGAAGCAATCTTTCTACATACTTCCTCAATAGCTCCATCAGAGGTCGTAATGAAAATAATTGATGCATTATTGGCTACACTTTTAAGATCTGTTGTAACCACCCCTTCCCCAATAAACGTTCTTGCTTTTCTTGCTGAATCAAGTGTCCTGCTGGCTATACCAGCAATTGAATATCCTGACTTTTTGAGCAGATATCCTATTGCAGTTCCAACTTTTCCAGCTCCTATTATCGCTACCTTTAACATAAATTTAATTGAAGAATTTAATGAATCCCTACCACTCCCAAAATCCTTCGAGATGTATAATCCAAAAGAAATTTCGGTGCAGGAATTATTTGCAATCTTACATTATTTAACGGTAACAGTCTCTGATTTTTCTTTTAAAATGTATTTGTCCGGTTTTTGGTCTTTCCCCCAGTCTTTAGGACCTATAGTCTTTTTTATCTCGTCAAGTTTACCCAATTGCTTCATTCTTTCGTATATCAAAACCCATGCACATGGAATATCAGAACTGACTTCACATTTGCCGTTTTTAGTTCCTCCACATGGGCCATTCAACAAGCCTTTCGGACATCTTGTAACAGGACAAATTCCACCTGTTAGTGATAGAATGCAGTCTCCACATGCTGCACACATTTCAAAAAAATTACCTTCTGAATCAGCAACACCAATAAATTTTGTATTCATTGCTGGCAGAACAACAATTGAATTCAATCGTTCAGTAAGCTCCTGAACTCCAGCTCCACAGCCCATTGATAGAATAACTTCATACTGTGAAGATTCATCTTTTATCTGATCAACAAATTTTGGTTCACATTGCCTTCCTATTGTCCGTTCACCTATAAGAATATCATCGCTATTTTCATTAATCTTTTTTGCCATACGGATAGCAGAAGCAAGTAACTCAACCTGCCTTTTTCCTCCGCTCAAACACACAGCCATACAAGTACCACATCCAAGAACAAGAATCCTTTTATAAGGCTTAAGCATATTGCTTATCTCTGTAAAAGGTTTTATTTCTGCAACTACCATTTTATCACCTTCTTTTATTTGGCATCTTTATATCTTTTGTTAATCTTTATTTTCATATACTATCTTAAGACATTCAGCATCAATTCCGATATCTTTTAATATCTTTTTTGCATTCTCTACATGTTTAACTATCCATTTGTCACAACCTTTGAATCGGCATTCATCTTTCTCGCACTTTGTAATCTGCACTCTGCTTGAACCTTTTTCAAAAGGCTTTATGAGCTGTAAAGCATCAACACGTGCCATACATGGTTTACCAATAGAATAAGTATCGGCCTTATCTCCTTTAATCCTTTCAGGTTGATCATAATGGCAGAAAAATTCTATTGTGAATGCCTCTTTTTTATCACTCTTTGCTTCTTTTAGTGTTTTTTCCAATTTTCTCCGACTTTCCTCTTTGGTTTCGAGTCTAACATCAATTGCTGATGCAGGACATTCAGATGCACAGATTCCGCAAGCCTGACACTGGCTTATATCTATTTTTGCTTTTTCTTCTCCAGCCTCAGGAACTCCATAAGGACATACAAGAACACAATTAAAACATGCAACGCATTCATCTGATATTATTGCTCCTGAACCACAACTCAAACAACGCTGAGCTTCTTTGATAGCCTGTTCACGTGTATAACCTAAATTAACTTCTTTAAAGCTCTTGATACGATCTGCAACTGGAAGTGTAGGCATTTTCTGACGTACTGCTTTAACAATAAGATCTACAATCTTCTGATCCAGTGGACGCAAAACTTCAGGTTCTTCAATCTCTTTTGGAGGTAATTTTCTGAGATAACGATGTATTGCATCTGCAGCCCGTTTACCAGATGCTATAGCGTGAATGACACTCAGAGGACCGCTTACTACGTCACCACCTGCAAAAACACCTTTTAGATTAGTAGTTCCGCTTTCATCCTTTACTACTATTGTTCCACTTTTCCCTGATATTATTTCTACATCTTTAATATCATCAGCCTTTGGACTGTAGCCGATTGCAAGAATAACAGCATCAACATCAATTTCGAACTCAGAATTCACAACACGCACAAGTTTACCCTTCTTGGATCGGGAAGTCTCATCAAGTCGCATCCTTGCACAACGAACTTTCTCGACTTTCCCACTTCCGAGGAATTCAACAGGTGCAGTAAGAAATTCAAATTTTACTCCTTCATTTTCCGCTTCCTCAACTTCAGCTTTTCCGGCTGGCATTTCTTTCAATGTCCTGCGATAAACAACGGTCACATCCTCTGAGCCCAATCTTATACAAGTCCTTGCTGCATCTATAGCAGTATGACCTCCTCCAAAAATAACAACTTTTTTACCAAGAGATGGACGTTGTCCTTGACTCACTTGTTTCAGAAACTCAACCGCAGTAATAATACCTGCAAGTTCAACACCTTTACATTTTGGGAAAACACTTCTTTCACTCCCCAGCGCCAGAAATACCGCCTGATATTCATTAAGAAGTTCTTCAATGGAAAAATCTCTCCCAAGCAACTTTCCAGTCTTTGCCTCTACTCCCATGGAGAGAATAAAATTGATGTCATCTTTTACAACACTTTTAGGTAGTCTATATTCTGGAACACCCCTGCTGAGCATCCCTCCAAGTTCACTCTGTGCTTCGAAAACAGTAACTTTATACCCAAGTAAAGCCAGATCATGAGCTGCTGTAAGACCAGATGGACCTCCACCTACAACGGCTATCTTTTCAGTATAATAAGGGACCAAAGGTCTCTGAAAATATTTCAGATCCATGGTCTGATCAGCCGCAAATCTCTTCAAATTGGCAATAGCTATGGGCTCATCCACCTGTGCACGTCTGCATGCAGACTCACAAGCACGTGTACATATTCTGCCACATACTGAAGGAAATGGATTTACCTGACGAATAATACGTATTGCTGTCTCAAAATCACCGCGCGCGATTGCAGAAACATACCCTCGAACATCTGTATGAACTGGACATGCTGCCTGACATGGTGTCATAGTTTTAATATTCATTTAGAATCACTCTCCTTTGAGAACATTGTAACTTATATTTTTATAATAACTTATTTTAAAAAATAATCATATGTCTGTTATTCCTGCATGCATCTTTGCAGATTCAACGGTATTTTTCATAAGCATCACGATAGTCATGGGACCAACACCCCCTGGAACAGGTGTTATTGCCTTTGCTTTTTCTTTTACTGTTTCAAAATCAACATCACCAACAAGACCCGTTTCCAGCCTGTTAACACCCACATCAATCACAACAACTCCATCTTTAACCATATCTGCAGTTACTGTCTTAGGTCTTCCAGCAGCAACAATTAATATATCTGCTCGCTTAGTATGAGAAGCAAGGTCTCTTGTTCCTGTATGGCATATCGTAACTGTTGCATTTCCACCTTTTTTCTGAAGTAACATATTTGCAACCGGTTTCCCGACAATATTACTTCTTCCGATAACAACTACTTCTGCTCCTTTTGTATCAGTTCCGCTTCTTTTTAAAAGTTCGAGAATTCCGTGAGGAGTACATGGAAGAAATGTAGGTTCTCCGAGCATCATTTTTCCTACATTAACGGGGTGAAATCCATCTACGTCTTTCGATGGATCTATCGCATATAAAACATGAGTTTCATTAATATGCTTTGGTAGAGGCAGTTGAACAAGTATGCCATGAATCTTTGGGTTTTTGTTTAACTTTTCAATCAAAGCTAACAAATCTTGCTCTTTTGTATCTACAGGAAGATCAATACGCTCTGAATAAATTCCAAGTTCTTTACATGCCTTTTCCTTTGCTCCTACATAAACTTTCGATGCTTCATCTTCACCTACCAATATCGTAGATAGACCTGGAGTAATATTATATCTTTCTTTCAATTTGACTATTTCCTGCTTAAGTTCTTCTTTTATCTGTTTGGATATCTCAGAACCTTTAATAAGTGTTGCTGACATTTCGCCCTCCTTTTGAATTGTTTAAAAATGCTTATACCAGAGAATTAAACTCAGTCCTTCTTTTTTATAAGCTCCAGCAATTCTTCTCTTGTTGATTGCTTAGTTCTGAATATACCTCTAACTGCTGAGGTTACAGTCTTGGATCCAGATTTTTTTACACCTCTCATACTAATACACAAATGTTCTGCATCAATAATAACCATTGCTCCCTTAGGCTTGAGTTTTTCCATTATTAAATCTGCAAGTTGTGTGGTAAGTCTTTCCTGAACCTGTAATCTTTTAGCGAAGACTTCTACAGCTTTAGCAAGTTCACTGAGTCCAGCAATTCTGCCACCAGATGGGATATAGGCAACGTGGGCTTTTCCAATAAATGGTAGGAGATGATGTTCACATACAGAATAGAAAGGAATATCTTTAAGAAGCACCAGTTCATCGTGACTTTCACCTTCAATTGCTTTCAGAATTTCTTCGGTGTGTGTTTCAAGTCCTGCAAATATCTCTTGATACATTCTTGCAACACGTTCTGGGGTGTCTTTCAATCCTGATCTATCAGGATCTTCGCCAATACCTTCGAGGATTAATCTGACACCCTTTTCTATCTTCTTTAAGTCCATGACAACTCAATACTGCGATTAATAGGCAAATTTTAGCACTTGTAATGACCTGATGTCAAAATTATTAACCCAAATATTGCATTTTCGAGCTAATATGCACAGGTCTATAATAAACTATATGGCTTAATTTATGAAGCAAAATCAAGGATACATTATATTTTTATTTATCAATGATTCCTGAAAATACTCTTCTTACTTCATTCAGTAATTCATTATGCACTGAAGGAATTCCTGCCACAACATTTCCTGTTTCAAGATAATCACTATCACCTCCAAAATCTGTAATAACACCACCTGCCTCTTTTATAAGAATTGCTCCTGCTGCTATATCCCATGGACTTAATCCTATCTCAAAAAACCCATCACATCTCCCACACGCAAGGTAAGCAAGGTCAAGAGCAGCAGACCCTGCCCTCCTTATATCGCTTACTCGCGAAAAAATGCCCTTAAATACCTTAATATAAGAGTCTATAAGTTCTTTTTTCCGAAAAGGGAAGCCGGTTGCAATAAGACTATAACTGAACTTTCTCATCGATGATACACTTATAGGTTTTTCATTTAAAAAAGCCCCTTTCCCCTTTTCAGCAGTAAATAGTTCTTCCCTTGTCGGGTCAAAAACAATACCCAGAAGTATTTCTTCATAATATTTAAGTGCTATAGATACAGAAAAAACAGGATATCCATGAATAAAGTTTGTAGTACCATCAAGTGGGTCTATTATCCATTTATATATACCTGTATCTGCTGCCACCACAGACTCTTCTGCAAGAAAAAGGTGATCAGGGAATTTCTTTTTGATTATCTCTATAATGATTTTTTCTGATTCTTTATCTATACGTGTAACAAAATCTGATAACTGTTTGCATACAACATCTTTTTCAGTAATTTTTCCAATGTTATCAACAATGTACTTACCAGCATGATGTGCTGCCTCTACTGCAGTTTTCAAAAATACACTTTGTCCTTTTTCAAGCATAATTCATTAAATATATAATATTTTCTATAGCTTTATTATCCTTTTGTCAGTAATTATCATATCAACCTTTACATCGTGTAATTCTGATGGTACTGAATCTACGATCTGTTCTTCATATGCTAATCCAATAATTGGTATCTTTTTCTTCATACTTGCTAAAAGAATGTCATAATATCCTCCACCGTAACCTAATCTATTACCTGAACAATCAAAAGCTACACCGGGTGCTATAATAAGATCAATATCTTCAAGTTTAAATAACCTGTTTTCAAATATATAAGGTTCAGGGATACCCATATAACCTGACTTCAATTCGTTTAAATCCTTTATTTCATATAAAATTAGAGCCTGATTTTTTATATCCACCTTTGGAAGAATAACCCTTTTGCCCATGTTTATTGACTCTTTTATTAAGCTTAATGTCTCAACCTCTGATCTGAAAGAAGCATAAAAAAATATTATGTCAGCTTCTCGGAATTCAGGAATCAAAAATACTTTTTCCTTTATGAGAGAATTTTTCACATCTCTTATAATTTTTGGGATTTCATCTCTTTTTCTCAACACGATACTTCTGATATTTTTCTTCATAATATTTTGCCTGTAATTAAAACGATAGCATATAAAAAATAAAGGGCGCCTCCGAAAAGAATTGTAAAAGGTGAAATCCTTTTTCTGATAGTCAATTCCATAAGCACAATAATGGAAGATAAAATTGCTATTATTGCAGAGAAAAGTGCCATACCTGTTAATTTCCAATCAGTAAAAAGAATGCCAATGGAAACTGGGAAAGTAGATTGAAAAACCATAGCACCTGTTATATTCCCCATTGCAAGTGTATCACGACCTTTCCATGTCCATGTTATGCTGTTAAACTTTTCAGGCAGTTCTGTTGCAATGGGTGCAAGGATCAGTGCAAAAAGCATTGGGCTCATTCCAAATCGTATAGAGATGTGCTCAAGGTGTTTAACAAAAGTATGAGCCCCTGTAATCATAATTGCAAGAGCACCTGTGATCTGTAAGAATATCAGGAAGAAATGAGGGTTTTTTGATTCAGTCAATCCAGCCTTTCCAAGTAATCTACACAAATACATTCCTTCTGAATGCTCTAAATCAGCGCTTTCACATCTTAGAGTTTTATATGCATATAAAATATATCCTGTAATTAGCGTTACAGCAATCAGTACTGTGAATGACCTCCCTGTAATAAATGGTAATGATATAGCCATTGTATACATTGGCAGAAAGAATAAAAGATCTCTCTTTATTGAACTTATTTCAACTTGAAATTTGAAGTTTCTCTTTTTCCTCAAATAAGAGATTATAACCGTTAGCCCGACAACGAAAAAAGCGAGTGTTGATAACATGAATGGTGCTCCAAGAATTGCACCCATTCCTATATCTTTTGCTGATTCACCTTTATAAAAAAATATTGCAACTACAGGAAGTATTGTCTCAGGCAATGCAGTACCAACTGCAGCAAGGAGGCTTCCTACTACCGCCTGAGATAGTGAAAATTTTCTCCCCAGAGTTTCAATTCCATTTGTAAAACTTTCAGCAGATATCAATATCAAAAAAAGTCCAAAAAATAATAAGAGTATATCACCAATCATTAGCTTATTACGAGGACTGGACAGGGAGAGGTTTTCAAGACAGCATCAGTAACACTTCCTATAAGCATTCCTTTGATCAGACCCAGTCCTTTTGCACCCATTACAACCAGATCCATATCTCTCTCTTCTACAAATGAGATTATTTTTTTTACAGGATCACCCTCATAAATAAATCCCTGCTCTTTTAATGATAAATTTTCTAAAAATGAATTGAGAGTTTCTCTTGTCTTTTCTTTTAACTCATTTAATGCTCTATCTTTCTCTTTTTCTTGTCCTTGCAATCTCTTTATTCTTTTTATTAAATAATCCTGAGAAACGTGCAGAATCTCTAATTTTGCTGAAAAAATATCCTTCAATTGCAATGCAACATTTAGAGCCTTTTTTGATTGATAGGAAAAATCAACAGGACAAAGAATTTTGTTTATCTTTAAACTTTTAATACTTGTAGAATTAGATTTCTTACCCCTTACAACAAGCATCGGTATCTGAAGTCCTTTGATCAATTTTTCTGAACTGCTACGTCTAAAGGTATGTGTCATAAATCCAAGAATCAGCATATCAGCATTTATTCTTTTAAGAGTTGCGTGAAAAGATTCTTGAAGCCTTCCAATGATAACTTCGGTTTCTATATTAATAATGTTAGCACTACTAAATAGTTTTTTTACTGCTTCAAAATTTTTTTCTGCGTTCTTCTTTTCTTCTTCGATATAAGGGATTAAATAAGCTGGAGGAGTTACGATGTAATCAATAACATAAAGAAGATGCAAAGAAGCTCTTAATTTATCAGCAAAATACGATGCATAACTGATAATACTATCTGTCTTTGGGCCGAAATCGATTCCTATAAGAATTTTTTCAATTTTCATTTTTTCAAATATAATTTTTCTAATCTATTTTTTATTTCTTCTACATCCTTAACTGTTTCTGGTGATAATTTATATGGCGATAATCCCCGAATATCCGCTTCCATAACAGCATTGTTAAATGCAATAGCTCCTATAAATTGCATATTTTCTATGTTTTCTTTTATAAAATCTAAATCTTTGGAATCCCTTATTTTATTTGCTACAACAAAAACATTTTTGACACCAAGACCTTTTGCTAACTCTTTAACTGCTCTTGCTGTCTGTATACTTCTCTGTCCTGGTTCAACAACAACTATAAATGCATCAACAGACTCTGCTGTTCCTCTCGTCAAATGCTCTATCCCTGCTTCCATATCAACAATAACAACTTCACTACGTTGCAAAATCAAGTGTTTAAGCAAATTTCTGAGAAGCACATTTTCAGGACAGTAACATCCGGATGCTGCTGCCTTCAATTTCCCAATAGTCATGAGTGTAATATCGTTTATTCGATACCCGATTTCATCTGGTAAATCATCAACTTTAGGATTTAATTTAAATATTCCTCCCATCCTGCCTCTTTTCGTTCCTGTTCTCTCCTCTATAAGCTCTTGCATATCTGATATTGGTTTTATCTTTTCTGCTTTTTCTTTTGGAACACCAAGGGCAGATGCAAGATTTGCATCCGGATCTGCATCAACAGCAATTACTCTTTTGCCATCTGCTGAAAAAAGTTGACTCAATAAAGATGCAAGAGTGGTCTTACCTACTCCACCTTTTCCTGTTATTGCTATTTTCATAACTTCCCCTCTTGAGATGGTTGAAGGGGTGTATTTTCCTGAAAAAATTTATTAATCAGTCTAAACATTTCTTTGTTGAAGGCACACCCTTAATCCTCGGATCGATAGTTACAGCTTGCTTTAGTGCTCTACCCAGGGCTTTGAATATAGCCTCAATTATATGGTGAGTATTCCTCCCATACTGAGATTCTATATGAAGGGTAATTCCACTGTTGCTCACAAATGCAAGCAAAAAATCCTCGATAAGATCAGGGTCGAAGTTCTTTAATTTACTCTTCTTCGAAAACTGAACCCTGTATACAAGGTAAGGCCTTCCACTGATATCAAGGCTAACCAGAGCAAGCGCTTCATCCATTGGCACAGATGCCTGACCGTATCTTGATATACCTTCCTTTTTTCTAAGGGCTTGTTTTATTGCTTTGCCCAGCACTATTCCTATATCTTCTACTGTATGATGATCGTCAATCTCGGTATCACCTTTTGCTTTTATCTTCATATCAAAAAGCCCATGCTTACACATAAGTGAAAGCATATGATCAAAGAACGGAATTGAGGTATCGATTGTATAATTTCCTTTACCGTCAAGATTGACTTTAACTTTTATATCCGTCTCCTTTGTTTTCCTCTCAATTGTTGCTGTCCTCATATTCTTCTCCTATTCAACTCTTTATACACGCAACCTCCTTTAATGCCTTCAGAAAAATTCTATTTTCCTCTGGTGTCCCTACCGTCACCCTTAAGCATCCATCTACGACACCTTTCATATTTCTCACAAGCACACCTTTTTTAAAAAGTTTTTTATAAATAAAATCAGGATTTTTAACTTTGAATAATATAAAATTTGCTTCTGATGGATAGGGCTTTATATTCTCTATCTTTGAAAGCTCATCGTGAAGTCTTTTCCTTTCTGAAACGATTGATTTTATGATTCCTGTCCTGATAGATTTATCTTTAAGAACTGCACAGGCTATTGCCTGAGAAATAGAATTGAGATTATATGGCAGTCTGACCTTATTCACTTCATTGATGATCTCTTTATCCGCGATAAGAAACCCTACCCTCATTGCTGCCAGTCCTATTTTACTTAACGTCCTTAAAATAACAAGATTTTCATAGTCGCTAAGTAAAGGAATAAACCCTCTATCACTCGCAAAAGGCTGGTATGCTTCATCAACTACAACAATAGCTTTATTTTGGGTAGCATCTATTATTCTTAAAATTTTGTCTTTAGAAAAACAATTTCCTGTCGGGTTATTAGGAGAGCTAAGAAAGATTAACCTGGGTTTCTCTTTTCTGATAGCGTATAAAGTGCCTTTTATATCGAGGTCAAATTCATTCCCCAGAGGAATTTCAATCCTTTTCTCACCTATAGCTTGCGAAATGATCCCATACATCGAGAATGTAGGCACTGGATAAAGAACAGGGCCTCCAAAAGTTGTAATAAGATAATAAATTAATTCATCTGACCCATTTCCCTGAAGTATATTTTCGGGTTTTAATTTTAAATCTCTTGAAAGGAGTCTTTTAAGATCTTTAGCTTCTGGATCTGGATATCTATTAGTCTTTATAGATTTTAAAAACTTTTGCAAACCTTTAAAACCGTATGGGCTTTCATTAGCATCAAGCTTGACCTTACAATTAATCTCCTTTGCATTATATGCAGATAATGACAAAATATTGGTTTTAACAATGTCTTTAATATTCATTCCAAGTGAATTATACCATAACTTATTCAAAGTAACGTTGAAAACTAAGAAGATTCTCTTTAAAATTCTTCCAAAGAAACTTTGTAATACAGCATGCAATTGATCGTCCTTTAATTATCTTCTTGTGTGGTAAAATAATTCTTATCTGAGGAGAAATTACTGTGAAAATTGCATATTTTGATTGTTTTTCAGGAATAAGCGGTGACATGAGTCTTGGTGCTCTTATTGATGCAGGACTTTCGTATAAAAAATTGGAAAGAGAGATAAAAAAGATCCATATTGAAGGATATAAACTACATGTTCAAAAAGTTAAACGTTCATTTCTTTCTGCAAAGAAAGTCACTATTAAAATTTCTCAAATACCTTCAGTGAAAGCTGATAAAGCTATAAGAAGATGGAAAGATGCTGAAAAATTAATCAATTCATCTTCACTTTCATCAGTTATTAAAGAGCAAGGACTTAGAACGCTGAAGAGAATTTTTGATGCTGAAGCACGCGTTCATGGTATTTCATTTGATAAAGTCCATCTACATGAGCTCAGCGCTGTCGACTGTATAATTGATATATTTGGAACAATCATTGGTTTAAACCTTATGGGCATAGATAAAGTCTATTCATCCCCAATAAATCTTGGAAGCGGCGTCATCCAAACAAAACATGGTAAAATTCCTGTCCCTGCTCCAGCAACTGCTGAAATACTTAAGAATGTCCCTGTTTATTCAGGAGGAGTGTCTTCTGAGTTAACTACTCCAACTGGAGCAGCAATCATTAGAGAAATTTCGTCAGCTTTTGGTGATGTTCCGATAATGAAAATCAATAAGATTGGAATAGGTGCAGGAGAAAATAAATTTCAAAACTGGCCAAATGTATTGAGGATTTTTATTGGTGAAACTACAGATAAAAACACTTTTTTTGAAAATGAAATTATCACGGTAATCGAGACTAATATCGATGATATGAATCCTCAGATTTTTGAACATGTTATAGAGAAGCTTTACAAAGCAGGTGCTCTTGATGTCTATCTCACTCAGGTAATCATGAAGAAGGGAAGACCTGGCATATTGATGACCATACTTTCACGGATAGAACAGAGAGATAACCTAATAGAGATAATACTTCGAGAGACCTCTACAATTGGCTTGAGATTTTATGAAACTAAAAGGAGAATCCTTGAAAGGCAAATAAGAACAATAGATACAAAGTGGGGTAAAGTAAAAGTAAAATCCTCAAAGCTCAACAAAAATCTAAAAAAAATAACACCTGAATATGAGGACTGCAAAAAAATTGCAGATAAATTTAATGTCCCTCTTATTTCAGTAATGAGAAAAATTACATAATCAATTTTTATTTATTCGAGAGAATAACAAATGAAGATGTGCCGCCTCTGAATATAAGAAGCATAATGTCATCTCCAGGTTTTATTTTTGATACTATTAATTCATATTCTTTTGTATTTGTTACAGGATTTCTGTTTATTTCCCTTATAATATCTCCCTCATTCAAAACTGCATCAGCAGGGCTGTCAGCTTCAATTTGTGTTATTATAACCCCTTTGATTTTTTTAGGAATATTATAGTTACTGTATATATCAGGGGTAAGATCACTTACTGTTACACCATTTAAAAGATTGTTATATTCACCCTTTGACAGTTTTTGCATATCTGAAGGCAGTTCAGTAATAACAATCTTCTTTGTATACTTATGATTATCCCGAATAATTTTTATTTCAACCTCTTTACCTGGTAAGGTATTTGCCACCATATTTCTTAACTGATTAGGCTCTTCTACTTTCTTACCATTATACTCAATGATGACGTCACCTCGTTCAAGACCGGCCTTTTCTGCTGGACTGCCTTCTACTACATCACCAACAAGGACTCCCCAATCATCTTTTATATTGAACTGCTCGGCGAGTTCTGGAGTTAGGCTCTGAATAGTAATACCAAGCCATCCCCTTATAACCTTACCTTCTTTAATAAGACTATCCATTACTGTCCTTGCCATATTTATTGGAACGGCAAAACCTATACCCTGATACCCTCCGCTTGTACTGAAGATAGCGGTATTGATTCCCACAAGTTCGCCCTTCACGTTGACTAATGCTCCACCGGAATTTCCAGGGTTTATTGCTGCATCTGTCTGAATAAAATCTTCATAATCAGCTATCCCGACATTAGCTCTTCCCACTGCACTAACAATACCCATAGTAACTGTCTGGCTTAATCCATAGGGACTACCAATAGCAAGAACAGTCTCTCCAACTCTAAGTTTTTCCGAATCACCCAACTTTATTGTAGGTAGATTTTCTGCTTCTATCTTTATAACCCCTATATCAGTCATCGCATCTGTCCCAATAATCTTGCCTTTGAATTCCCTTTTATCTGACAGAGTTACTCTTATTTCTTCTGCTCCTTGAATAACATGATTTGCTGTTAAAATATAGCCTCTGGAATCAATAATAACACCTGACCCAAGATTTGCAGCCTTTCTTTCCTTTGGAGTTCTAAACTGGTCTCCAAAAAATCTTCTAAAAAAAGGATCATCGAAAAAAGGATTAATTTTCTCTCTCACCTTTATTGTTCGCGTTGTTGAAATATTTACAACAGCAGGCCTGACAGCTTCAACAATTTCAGCAGTCGCTTCTCCGATCCTGCTTAAAACATTTATTGATTTCTCTGAACTTTTTAATTCATTTGAATAGGCATATGAACCTAAATCAGCAATTAAAAAACAAAGAATAGCAGATATCAGAACTACTTTAAGAGAATAAAGCAAAGTTTCCTTTTCCAGTTTGTAATTCATGGTTCCTCCTGAATAAAATGTTTGTATATTTAATATAACACTTTTGATAATATAAGTTTAAAAGTATGATTAAATGAATTAAACAAATGAATATTGCAATAATAGGACTGTCAAATTCAGGAAAAACAACGGTTTTCAACGCGCTGACAGGATTGAATATTGAAACTCATCCTTATCCCTCACTTTCTGGAGAACCTCATAAAGGAGTAGTGAAAGTCCCTGACATGAGGCTCAATAAACTCTCTGAGATATTCAAACCAAAAAAAACTACTAATGCCACTATAGAATATATTGACTTCATCGGCTTAACCAAGGGTGAAATAGATCAAAACAAAAAGGTATTTGATGTTATAAAAGATGCTGATGCTTTGCTTCAAGTTGTCAGGGTATTTAAAGACGATAAAGTTTTCCATCCTTTTGGTAATATTGATGCATTAAGGGATATTGAAACTGTCGATTTTGAATTAATATTCGGTGATCTTGAACTTATAGAAAAACGGCTTAATAAAATTGACTACGATATAAAGCGCGGTAAAAAACCTGATGAATCCGAAAAAAAACTTCTTCTTAAATGCAAAAATTTTCTTGAAAAAGAAATACCTCTCAGTGAAATCCAATTCAGTAAAGAAGAAAAGATGACCATGAAGCATTTACAGTTCTTATCTCTAAAGTCTGAAATAATAGTATTAAATATTAGTGAAGATTATTTAAATACTGATAAGATAAAAAAGCTTGAAGAACATATTAAAAAATATCTTGAAAATAAGAACAGAAAAAAAGTATCTATTTTATCTATTTGCGGTAAATTAGAGATGGAACTTTCCCAATTACTTCCTGAAGAAGCCCAATTGTTTTTTAATGATTTAGGGATAAAAGAACCTGCTCTGAACAAATTAGTTCGTATGAGTTATTATATTCTCGATCTTATATCATTCTTCACATACACAGGAAACGAATTAAGAGCATGGAGTATTAGAAAAGGAGCTACAGCTCAAGAATCTGCTGGAAAAATTCATTCTGATATTGAAAGAGGATTTATACGGGCAGAGGTTATTTCCTATGAAGATTTTATAAAAGTAGGCAATATACATGCTGCGCGTGATAAAGGATTGCTACGACTTGAAGGAAAGACATACGAGGTGAAGGATGGAGATATAATCTATTTCAGGTTCAATATATGAATTCTACATACCCTATTCTAATTCATGTTTATTTTCCTCTCTATTTGACAATTCCCTGTAGACAAATGGTTTTGTACTAATCGGGAGTGAAGGAAAATTGTATAATTCTCTCAGGTCAGATGTCTTTATATTACTAAGAAAATAAACAATTCGTGAAAGAGGAGTATGATTATTCATAATTAGCGACAACTGGACTGTATATCTAACCGACCATTTTGGATGATTTGCTATCTGTCGAATAACTTGTGATGTTATTTTCTTCATACTTATAATCTTGCATATATCTCCTTCTGTTATATATGGACTTTCAAGACATATGTCAACAACTTCTTTCATGCCATCTTCGATAAGCCTTAGCAGTACATTATTACTTGCCCTTCTTGCAAGAGTCATTTTGATTCCTAACGGCAGCGATATTATTTTCTCAATAATATGTGCCTCAGCTTTTGCTCTTACATTTATAGGAATATTTTTATTCCTTGTAAGATCCGCAAGATCTAATATTTTCAAAGATTTTATTAGTGATAAAGAAATCCTTTGCGGAGTTTTCGGGTTTTTACAGAGAGCTAATTTAATGCGGTAACTGTCCTTCCACCGATTATCTGCATAGATAGATTCAATTATTTCAAAGGGGAGATTTCTTCTGCCAGAAAGAATCAGTACGTGATCCTCTGTGAGATTGGGATTTATCAAAATCCGCTGAAGCACTCTAATAGATGAATGATATAAAAACTTGTTTAATTCCTCTTCGCTTGCGCTACAAGCTAAATTAAGAGCGTCTTGTAAATCCTTCATTTTTATATTTTAAACTAATCTACATTATTGAAGAAATAAAAGATTCCAAAAAGACTGTCTGGATAGGTTAATTAATGAACTTCATTACAACTGCGACGTAACAATCTCGCTTTTCCTATATGAGATTGCCACTCCTGAATAAAGTTAGGCCCGTAATGATATTGATTTCACAGGCTTATAACTTTTTATCGCTAAGTTTGGTCATCTTTTTTAATTGACTAAAAGGTTTAAATTTTGTTAATTTAAAAAATTATTTTTAGGAGTCCTAGTGAAAATGAAAAAAACTAAAGAAAAACTGAAAAAAGTTGCTCCAGTAAAAAAATCAACAAAACCAACTAAAAAGAAAAAAATTTTGACTATCAGAGAAAAGAAAATAGGTGAAATAAAGAAAAAACTTTTAGCACAACGAAAAGCCCTTTTAGCAGAAGCAATAGCTGCACTTAATGAACTCCCTGAAAAGACTGTTTATCCTGATCTTGGAGATCAGGCATCTGCAGAAATAGATAGAAATTTTATGCTAAGGCTTAGAGGTAGAGAACGTAAACTTCTCAAAAAAATAGAAGAAGCTTTAGATAGAATAAAACTTGGCACCTTTGGTATATGCGATAAGTGTGGACAGGAGATTGATATTAGAAGACTTGATGCAAGACCTGTTACCACTATGTGTATAGAATGCAAAACCTTACAGGAAGAGGAAGAAAAACTGATGGAAGTATAAATTTTCTATCAGTATTATCCTCTCATCTTAAGTTCATATTTATCACATAAATCTGATTAAAATCTCAGAAATGCTCCGATATTACCCGCATCTTGAAGTTTCCTGTTTTTTGATATAACTTCTACAATCGCACCCTGTTCTATAGATTTCTGAGCAATTAGATCAACAATATAATTTACTTCATCTATTTCTCCTTTACAATAAGGACATGAAGCAACAGATTGAATCGTTAGATATCCGCATTCTTTACAAGACTTACCTGAATGTTTGAAATCTTTAAGAACTATGAGTTTCATAATCCTACCTTCCTGCAATGCGAGCAAAACATCTTCTATCCCTATTACCGCATTTTCATTCTTCATAGCTTTTGTAAGTAACTCTTCAACATCCGCATCTTCTTTCTTTTCTTCTACTTTCTGAAGAATGGGTTTAACTTTTTTTAATATATCTTTAGTTCCTGCCTGCATATCAGCCTGAAAAGTACCTATCAATTTTTCTGCTATATTCGATGGAAGCATTGTTTTAACTTTTGTAACCGCCTCTTCCGATCCTCCGATAATCAATCTTCCCACGTATTCCCGTGAAAGGAATGTTTCCATCTGTTTTAGCACATCCTTCAGGTGCAGATTGACATGGTAATCGATATGCCTTTCATAACTCTTTTCTGAGAGAGCAAACCATCCACCTTTTTTGTGTCTTCCTGGAACATCTTTAGTATATAATTCTGAATATTCTTCTATCTCCCCAAGATGTATAACAAAAAATCTTGCGACATCCCTTCCAACAAGCAGTATTGCATATCTCTGATGATTATCAAGGATGTCAAGAAGCGGTTTTATATAAGGTGTTTTATCAATAATAATTTCATTTTTTACAGGAACTGCAAGATGAAATTCTTTCCAGAAACCTCTTTCATGGCAACTGATAAGAGCGAGCCCGTTTTTAAATATTTTTTTATTGTTTTTTATATATGACTCAATCTTTCCAAGATCATTGCCTATCTTTTTCAAAATTGATTTATCTAAAGTTTCAGACGTTTTTTTTAACATATTTTTTACATGAATCATGTAGTCATTCTTTATATTCATTGCAGGGTTTACATTTAAATAAAGACTCACAAACATTGATCCATCAGTATGTATCTTTGCCATTTCTTTTAGTTCTTCTCGACTAAGCATTTTCCCCTCCTTCTATATGTCTGAATATTTCAAAGACAGAAATAAAAAGGGCAAGAACTAAAGGGCCCATAATAAAACCTATGAAACCAAAAATTTTGATACCTCCAAGCACACTGAAAAAGACAGCAAGAGTAGGCATTTTTGTTCTTCCACTTATAATAATAGGTTTTAATATATTGTCTACCATGCTGATCCCAAGAGAACCTACTATTAAAAGTATAATACCTTTCCCATAAAGACCTTGAATAAATAGATATCCTGTCATTGGACCCCATACTGAAAATGTTCCAAGCATCGGTAAAAAGGACATCACAGAAATAGCTGCCCCCCAGAGGACAGCAGATGGGATTCCGAGCAAATAAAACGTTATACCACCTATTAAGCCCTGAACAAGAGCAACAACAACCCCGCCATAAACAGTAGATATAATCATGTCCTTTACCTTTGATATCAACCTGTTCTTGTCCTCATCAGGAAAAGGTAGGTAATCCCTGATTCTCGACAAAAAGCCCGGTCCGTCTCTTAGGAAAAAAAATACTGCAAAAAGCATGAAGATAAAATTCAGGAAGACTATAGTAACATTTTTCAGACTTGATGATAATCTCATTACGATTTCATGCCCTATTTTTTTAATGTTCTCTGTGATAATCTTGCCAAAATCAACACCTTCCATCCCAAGATTACTCTGTATCCCGTCTACAATCTGAGATATTTTTGAATTAGTTAAGATGTTTTTGAGAGATTCAAACGTTCCGGAATTTAAACCTTCCAGAAAGTTTCGTATATCATCCACAAGAAGAAAAGATAAATATGTAAAAGGACCAAGTATGATCAAAATTATTATTGAAACAGTCATTGCTGATGCAAGTGATTTGTATTTCATATATTTAAGTAGAGATATGTATAATGGATAAAATACTATTGCAAAAACAATAGCCCATGCGATTGAGTTAAGAAAAGGGTCAAGTATTTTGTATGTCAGATATCCAAGTAGTGTTACTAAAAAAATAGATGTAATTGTATAAAATCTATTTACTGTCATAAGCCGCCGCAATAAAAGTTTGAAATAATTGAAGTGAAAGGTCGCTATTTTTAAGACGTTCTGGATGCCATTGAACTCCTACAAGAAATGAATAGTCTTTTTTATATAATGCTTCTATCACATTATCAAGAGAATATGCAAAAGATATAAGACCTTTTCCGAGGTCTTTAACTGCTTGATGATGTGTGCTGTTTACAGAAAACATTCCTTTTTGTAAAAACCTGTTTTCTGTGATCACAATATTATGATACCCTTTTTTATGATTAATTTCTACTCCATCCATAAAAGAAATATCCTGATAAAGTGTCCCTCCAAAGAATATATTGAGCATTTGCATACCATAGCAAATTCCAAGTATTGGTTTACCGAGAACTATCATTTGCTTTATTAGTGAAATTTCGAAATCACTCCTTACTCTTGAGACAACTTTCATTTCAGTCATTGTTGGCTCATGATAATAGAAAGGGTCTATATCATAACCTCCGGGAATCATAAGGCCACTTATGATTTCTGCATACTGAGATGGTTTTTTGACTGGAGGCAGGTAAAGTGGAATTCCTCCATTCATTGTTATAGCTTCTGCATAATCATTTTTTATTCTATAATAACCAGTTCTGCTTTCTATTATAATTCCGATAAAAGGTTTTCTTTCACTGTTTAATCTCATTTCCCGTTTCTCAGTATTCTTCCTGATCTACTCCCTGTTATTTCACCATCTTTTACAGCAGGAACTCCGTTAACAATAACATAATAAATTCCTTCTGGTTTTAAGAAAGGTTTTTCGAAAGTTGCCCGGTCTTTTATCTTCATGGCATCAAATATAACTATATCTGCATATGCACCTTTCTTCAAAATACCCCTTTTGTGTATTTTGAATATCAGGGCAGGTAATAGAGTTATTTTATGGATGGCTTCACTAAGGCTCATAATTGATTCGTCTCTTACATACTTTCCCAGAAACTTCGGAAAAGTACCAAATCCCCTTGGATGAGGATTTCCTTTACGTGTTATTCCATCAGTTGAACGTGAAGAGCTATCTGTTCCTAATGTAAGATATGGTAATGAAAGTAATCTTATAAGATTAGCCTCATCCATTGAGAAAAATATCGCACCAACCTTAAGTTTCTCATCTATGAGTAATTCAAATAACATGTCTACAGGGTCAAAACTTCTGTGCTTTGCAATTGAATAAAGACTTTTACCCTCCATCCATTTGTTTTTTCCTTTTGACACACTCGAAATATATATATTCTTCCAAAATACATCACTATTATCGGCTGTTGTCAGTTGTTTTTTTATCTTATTTCTTATATCTGAACTCTTCAGTCTTTCAAGTTCTTTTTCAAAACCTCCTTCAAAAACCCATGAAGGTAGAATTGAGTCAAGATCAGTAGATGAAGCGATATATGGATATCTGTCACAGCTTATCTTTATTTGCTTTTGTCGTCCTTCCTCTATAATTTCAATCATCCTGTCTATTTTGTGCCAATTCTTTCTTCCACTAGTCTTTATATGTGAAATATGAACCTTAATCATGGATTCCTGCCCTATGCGAATTGTCTCCTGAATAGATTCAAGCAATTTATCGCCCTCGCTTCTCATATGCGTCGTATATATGTGATTTCTACAGGATTTAGTTAGTTCTATTAATTCTTCAGTATCTGCATAAACCCCGGGTGGATAGATAAGTCCTGTAGAAATACCAATTGCACCTTCCGAAATTGTCTTTTTTAAAAGCGTTTTCATTTTTTCTAATTCATTATTTAGAGGTTTCCTGTCTTTATACCCAATTACGCTAGCCCTTATATTGCCATGACCTACGAGAGTTGCAAAATTCAGAGGTATTTTCCTTCTTTCGAGGAGATTAAGATACTCTCGTAAATCTAACCATCGTTCCTTAATATCAAATTCTTTCAAGTCATGTTCTCTTTGTTTTATGGCTTCTCCATAAAGTGGAGCAGCAGAAAGACCGCAATTACCGTTTATCTCGGTTGTGACACCCTGACACAGTTTTCCTTCTGCACGTGGATCAGCGAGAAGGGTAAATTCTGAATGCCCGTGGGTATCTATAAAACCTGGAGATACTACATAATTTTTTGCGTATATTGTTTGAGAACAATTGAATTTGGATATGAAATTTTTCTTTCTTGATTTCTTATTTACAAAAACAATTGTATCTTCTGAAATACCAATATCTCCTTCATAAGGTTCAGAGTTTGTTCCATCATAGATCAAACCTCCATGAATAAGAAGATCAATTCTCTTTTTTATCTGTCTTTCTATCATTGTAAAATCTCTCAGGGTTCTGTATGCTTGTTATAAAAAAGGCAATAAAATGTTTGATAAACCTTTGCACGATTCCAGAAGCTCTCTACACGTTCATTTTTTATTTTTTTTCGGTAATTTTCTGCGATTTGATCTTTTATGATTGGTAAATATTTAATTGTGAGTCCCATTGTTAAGAAAAATTTTCGAACAGGCACCCCTATTCGCTCAAGAGGCTTAAATATATTTCCCAGAGCATTAACAAAATCTTCAGGTTGTGTTGTTGAAGTTAATATCTTTGCTCCTGCTATCATAATAAAGATCCTCACTGTCCTGATATAAGCCATCTGTAAACCTTCATCTGTAATAACGAAAGAGCCGATTTTGTATAAAATTCTGCCTTTCTGAAAAAATATGTTGCTTAAAAATGTGAATGAAAGAAAAAGTGTAATTGGAACCCATCCTTTCTTAAGATACTGATAAGGAATTCTGATAAGAAAAAATGACATGACAACAAAAATAACTGTAAAGATTATAAGATTATCATTTAAAAATAAATATACAGTAAGAACAGCATACAGAAAAATCTTTATTTCAAGAGGCAATTAATTACCTTTAAATTTGTTTATTATTTTTCAATCCAGCAACCTTTTGTGTTGCAGGTATTGACGTGAAATAAGTTAAAATACCTTCAGAAATTGATTTAGCAATTTCCATTCTGTATGAATCTTGCGAAAGTAATTTTTCTTCTTCTATATTACTGATAAAGGAAACTTCAACAAGGACAGATGGCATTCTTGCACCAAAAAGCACATAAAACAATGCCTGCTTAACCCCGAGATTATGCCTTTCATCCAGATTTGTTATGAGAGATTTTTGAATATAATGAGCAAGCTTTATCGACTCATCCCTCTTATTCTGCCTCATCAGGTCATCGGTAATTACTTTCACGGTATCCATCTGCTTATACATTGACTTCATTTTTTTCAATGATATGGCATTTTCCCTCGCAGCAACCTTCATTGCTTCTTCATCATCTGTCCAGTTGAGTAAATATGTCTCAATACCTTTCGCCTGTCTGTTTGAGCTGGCATTTGCATGAACGGATACGAACAGATCAGCTCCCTTTTTGTTTGCAAATGCTGTCCTTTCTTCAAGCGACAGATATTTATCGTTTTCTCTGGTAAGATAAACTTCATTTATGGGGTCCTGCATAAGAATTTTTTTGATTCTAAATGCAATATCAAGAACAACATCCTTTTCATAAAGCCCGTTAGGACCAATCGCACCTGGGTCATGACCTCCATGTCCGGGATCAATTACAATTTTTCTTTTTACAGCAAATACACGTTCATCATCCTTTTCATTACCATAAATATCAATAACAAGCCTTACAGGATTATCGAGAACAAAAACATTAAAATCTCTAAATTCCTCCAGATCAAGAACTACTCTTGTGGTATTTTGATTAAACTTTCCTATTCTAACCGTTTTCAAAACTCCGTCTCCAATTTGAAATGTAGTTCTGAGACCCTTTACAATATCAGTATTTGCGAAGTCAAAATAAAGCCTTTCAGGGTCAGAAATCCGATTTTGTGAAAACTCAATATTTCCTGAAAGGTCAATAACTACTCTCGTGTAATCAGAAGATGACCAGTATCGGATATTCTCTATTTTTACATAAGTGGAAGCTTCTGTATAAACAGATACATAACAAGACAATAAAACAAAAAAACAGAATATAAAATAAATTCTTTTGAGGTTTAAAAACAAATTTTGTTCTCCAAACCTCTTTTTCTTTAATTTAAACAGCTTGTACTGAAACAATTTCTGGTATTTCTTTACGTAAATAAGCCTCTACCCAGTTTTTTAATGTATATGTTGACATTGGGCATGAACCACATGCCCCTTTAAGTTTTACATAAACAACTTTGTCTTTTATTTCAACAAGCTCTATATCTCCACCATCTCTTGCTAATCCCACCCTTATCTTTTTGAGAACTTCTTCTACCTTTTCCTTCACTTTCAAACCTCCAGATTTTTATTTAATAATAATAAAATAGAAAAATTTATTCAAGTTTTTATTTATTAAATAATATTAATAAAGCCAAAACTTGAGAATTACAAAAAAAATTTAAATATGTTAAATTAACTATTGTAGAAAAATACTGAGAAAAATTCCCTTTAAGTATTGTAAATCTATCTTTTTATAATAATTCAGGATATACGATTGATAAAAGATATATTCTTAAAAGCTTTTTTATTTTTCTTTATATTACAAATTTTTCTGTTTCAATCGCCTCTTCAAGCATTGGATATTTTTAAACAGGAAGGTGTCTGTTCACAGGATGAAGAAACATCTCAGGAATGTATAGAGGCACATATAACATCAGAAAGCTCATCCCAAAATGTTACTAAACAACCTCTTGAGAAAAAAGATATAGGCAAAATAAAGATACCTAATACAATTCTTACAAATCAAGGGAAAATAGTACTTTATTTTTTCTGGGGAGACGGATGCCCTCATTGCAAAGTTGAAAAAATCTTTCTCAATGAAATGAAAAAAAAATATCCTTCTCTTGAAATAAAAGACTATGAGGTCTGGTATAGTCAGAAAAACGCCTCACTCTTGAAAAAAATGGCTGAGGCGTATTACCTTCAGGCATCAGGGGTCCCAGTCACATTCATTGGTGAAAAGGCATTTGTCGGGTTTTCCGAACAGTCTAAAAAAGAAATTGCTAAAGCTATTGAAAATTGTTTATCAAAACCATGTGTAGAGCCATCTGTCATACTCTCTGGAAAAGAATCTATAAAAAAACATAATAAAGGGGTGGAAAAATCAGACATAGTAAGTGAATCTACAGAATTAGAATGTAAAGAGACCAGCAAAACAGTCTATATCCCATGGCTGGGTAATCTTAATATCACAGAAATGTCACTTCCGGTCATAACTATTGTAATAGCAGGTCTTGACAGTTTTAATCCATGTGCATTCTTCGTGCTTTTTGCACTTCTCGGAATTCTGATACATGCGAAATCCCGTGCAAAAATGTTTTTAATAGGATGCATATTCGTCTTTTTTTCCGGATTTACATACTTTCTCTTTATGGCAGCCTGGCTGAACCTTTTTCTTGTCATGGGACAAGTAGGTATTATCACAAAAATAGCAGGAATTACAGCAATTTTAATAGCAATAGTCAATATAAAAGACTTCTTCTTATTTAAAAAAGGCATATCTTTAACCATACCTGATACTGCAAAACCAAAACTTTTTGATCGTATGAGAAAATTACTGAAGTCATCCTCTCTTGTTTCAATACTAATAGGAGCTTCCATTCTTGCCATTGCAGCAAATTCATATGAATTACTTTGTACTGCGGGATTCCCCATGGTTTTTACAAGAATACTTACATTAAATCAATTGTCAATTCCCTTGTATTATGCTTATCTTGTTCTTTATAACTCCATCTATATTGTTCCTTTATTAAGCATCGTTATTATATTAACACTCACTCTCGGTAGGAAAAATTTAAGTGAATGGCAAGGAAGAATTTTAAAACTTGTATCCGGCACCATGATGTTAGGTCTGGGGGGAATATTATTAATAAATCCTTCAATTTTAAATAGCATGACTGCTTCAATTATGTTGCTTTTCGGGACCCTAATTGTTTCAGTTATAATTGTTTTTTTAACAAAAAGACTAAAATATTTTAAATAATCATTACTTGTTACACTTATGAAAAAAGTAATGTTTCTCTGTACAGCAAATTCTTGCAGGAGTCAGATGGCAGAAGGCTTTGCAAAGGAATTCGGCAAAGGTTCTATTGATGTTTATAGTGCTGGCCTGATATCAGCAGGCGTTCACAAAAGGGCAGTGGCAGTTATGAATGAAATTGACATTGATATATCAAAACAAAAATCAAAGTCAATTGATGTTTCACTTCTAAATCAGATGGATATTATTGTGACACTCTGCGTTCATGCAGAAGAATATTGCCCTTCAACTCCTCCTAATATTAAAAGAATTCATTGGCCTATCAAAGACCCTGTTGGGACATTAGGGACTGAAGAATATATAATGCACGAATTTAGACGTGCACGCGATGAAATAAAAGATAGGGTAAAAAAATTAATTGAAGACATTGCTAATTCAAAATTATGAGAAATAAACGTATCTAAGACATTGCTTATCCTCCTCTATATTTTTTTTTGATAGCTAAAATACTTTATCCAAAAAAGATAGCGATGCCTACTACTTATATCGATTTTTTATCAACTTTTTGGAAGAAGAACCAAAAAATTTTTCAAAATAAAAAGCCCCTGATAGATTTTCAGGGGCTTAAAGGTTTCATAATTAAAACTCTACGGTTTAACCACAAGCACAGGGCATGGTGAATATCCTATAACCTTTGCAGTAACACTTCCCATGAGAAGTCTTTTAAGACCTGTTCTTCCATGACTTCCCATTAAGATAATATCAGCCTTTTTCTCCTTTGCAAGGTCTGTTATTACCCTGTAAGCCTCACCTTCTCTCACATATGTTGTGGTCTTAATATTAGACTCCTCAGCCCTCTTTCTCACGTCTTCTACAAATCCCTTTGCTTTCTTAACCAGTTCCTCAAGCATTCCAGGGGCACGCGTTATGAACTCTTCGGTTACATCAACTACTGAAAGGACCATTAAATCTCCGCCATAAGACTTTGCAAAGTTTATTGCACTTTCTGTTGCGGCTTCACTATATTTCGAACCATCGGTGTTGAGAAATATAGTTTTCCATCCTATAGCAGAACCCCCTGGAACAACAAGGACATCTCTCTGGCTGTGTCCGATAACCCTTGCTGTTACACTTCCCATGAAGGCCCTTTCTATTTTTGACAGACCTTTTCTCCCAAGTACTATCAAATCGCAATTCTCTGCGTCTGCAAGGTCAACAATCCTTTCGTATATCTCTCCTTCTTCACAAACTGTTTTTATTAAAACCCTTTCAGATTTTGCTATATTTTGCGCTTCAGAAAGTGCCTTTTCACATGGCTCAGCCATAGCCTTTCTCATATCCCCGATAAATGTAGCTGAAAGGTCTCCTGTGTATGACGGGATTACTGAAACAACAGTAATCCAGCACTTTTCACTATTTGCCAGCTTTATCGCCTGTCTAAGTGCATTCTTACTCGATTCAGAGCCATCTATTGCAACAAGAATCTTTCTATATTTTCCCATGTTCTAAAACCTCTTTTGTAGAGTGTTGTAACTTCTCTTCCTTTATGCCCTTCCATAATGCAGTCAAAACAACAATAGCCCCTGTAAGTAAAGCTATAATCATTATAGCAAAACTTGTGGTCTTCAACAATTTAGTTGTAGTCTCACTCAATGCCTGAATTATTCCAAGTTGCGATAGATATACAGGAACCATCAAACCACGGCTGAAAAGTACTATAACCATTATAAGCCCCATTACGAGCTTTATCATAAATGGTTTTACATATGTTGTTCCAATTGCGCCTAATTGAATCCCAAAGAGAGAGCCTGCAAGGATAATCATCGAAAGACGGATATCAACAAACCCGTGCAATGCATACTTAAATGAACCTCCCATACCCATAACAAATGCTATCACTAACTCTGTCGCAGATGCCATCAAACTTGGTGCTCCGAGGACGTAAATCATTGCCGGTACGCCTATAAAGCCTCCTACTGCTATAGTTGCAGCGAGCATACCAGTTGCAAAACCTAAAGGTATAGTTAACAGAACTGATACCTTTGCCTTGAGGCTTTTAAAATAGACCATTGTTCCAGGGATATGGAGAGACTGCACCCAGCGAGCAATCTTAGTTACCTTCTCTTCTTCCTGGCTGTTTCCTGCCTTCTGGGTTTTGAAAGCATCACGTAATACATAACCTCCAACTATTGCCAGGACAACAACAAATGCTACGCTTACATAGAGGTTTGAGCCTGCATCTCCCCATGCCCTCTTTATACTTTCCTGTATATGCGCTCCATAAAGAACCCCTGCCTCTGCTGATGCACCCATGATCAATCCAAGCTTAACATCTACCTGACCATATTTAGCCCGTTTTAAAGCACCAACAAGTGCCTTTGGAAATTTATGGCACATGTTGCTTGCAACTGCAACAAGACCAGGGACCCCGAGGCTCATCATCCCCGGTGTGAGAACAAAGGCGCCTCCAGAACCGATAAAACCGCTCACAAGACCTCCGACAAACCCAACAAAGAACAGATACAGCATGTTCATCGATGTTAGGTCAATAAAATTACTGACCTGACTTACAACATCATGCATCTTATTTCACCTCCTTCTTCTTTTTTGCCTCTACTCCAATTACTGTCCAAAAACAACTCGTAAAATTTCCGTGAAAAAAAGAGAATATGAATGCCGTTGCTATAGGTAGCAGAGCATAGAATCCTCCTCGCACAAAATAATTATTAATCATGTCCTGCTTCAGTAGCAAAAATGCATACAATACTACTGTAATAACTCCTGTTAAGAGCATCGTTCCAACAGGTTTCTTTTTCTTAACACTTTCCTTTGCCATTATTACCTCCTTCTCATTTTATTATTTTTTTCCTCTAATTTATTTGAACAGACTTTTATTTTTAGGGGACATCTACAACTACTAACGGGCACTTAATCTTTTCCACTATCTTAGAGAGCCCCTCCTCTCTATCCCAGCGTTCAACAGCAGGAGACTCCACAACAACGAAATCAATATTACTCTCACAGTCTGTGTATTTCTTAATCTCTTCTCTTAATAGACCAATCTTTTGGATCACTTGATAATTTATTCCCTCTTTTTGAAGTTCTAAAAAAAAATCATTCAGCATTGGATTTTCACCTGCATCAGTTGTTGAAAGATATAAGATATCCATGTCAGCTCGAATTCTCTTGCAGGTATTCAAAGCATATTTGAGGACTTTCTTCTCAACCTCTCCTTCTCGCATTGCAAGTAGAACCCTTCTTTCACCTCTCAGTATTTCCCTTGCAGTTTCAAACTCACCTGCCTCTGCAAAAGTAGAGGCAGTCATCATATCTTCTAACTTTTTTATCAATTTTTCTAAATTATCCTTTTTCATAACTTCTTTAATCTTTTCACTTTCCGTCAGATCCATCAAGTTGTTTGATTTAACAATCTTTGTGCCAATTAATAACTACTTAATTTTTATTAGTTTCTTATTAATTAAGGGATAATCTCCATATTTAATTTTGCAACATTCCTTATCTAATCCAGCTATTTTTCAAATTCTTTCAGGCTTTTCTATACTGCTACATGGAAAGGCATTGATGTTACAAATTGCAACTTCTTTTGAATTATAAGATTTTGCCACTGTCTTTTCCTGCACATCTAACAATGATTTATCCATGAGCACAATGGAGACTATTTCCTCAATTCTATCTACAAGTCTAATATCCAAACCTCTTTTTACATCTTCAGGAAGACTTTCTATATCTACCTTATTCTTAACAGGGAGGATTACTGTCTTTACTCCTGCTCTGCGAGCAGCCAGCAACTTCTCTTTGATGCCTCCAACAGGAAGAATCCTTCCACTCAATGTTATCTCCCCTGATATAGCTACATCTCTTTTTGCAGGTGTTCCAGTCAAAAGTGAAATAAGGGCGAGTGCAATCGTAGTACCTGAAGAAGGACCATCTTTTGGTATAGCCCCAGCAGGAACATGAATGTGTATATCGTGATTTTCAAAGAAATTCTCAGGAATTTTAAACAGTGATGAATTACTTCTTATATAACTTAAGGCTGCATGTGCTGACTCACACATCACATTCCCAAGTGAACCAGTAAGGATTAGTTGTTTATTTCCTTTCATCTTTGCTGCCTCTACAAAGATGATCTCCCCTCCTGTTTCTGTCCATACAAGACCTGTTGTAACACCAATCCTATTTTTCTCATCAGCAATTTCGCGATAATATTTTCTCGTTCCAAGATACCTCTCAACCTCCTGAGGTGTTACTTTGACATTCTGAATAGTCTTTTTATGCAGGACATATTCTGTGGCTATCTTTCTGCAAATGTTTGCAATCTGTCTTTCAAGATTTCTGATACCTGCCTCACGAGTATATTCTTGAATTATCTTTAATATAGCGTCAGGGGTAAATTCGGGTGGATAATCTGATAATCCCTGTTCACGAATCTGTTTTGGAACAAGATACTGCAAACCTATTTTTATCTTTTCATCCTCTGTATAACCCGAGAGTTCTATTATCTCCATCCGGTCTCTGAGTGCTTCATGAATATTATCAGCGATATTAGCGGTTACAATAAACATAACGCTTGAAATGTCAAATGGTACATCAAGATAGTGGTCAAGAAAATTCTGATTCTGTTCTGGGTCAAGAACTTCAAGCAATGCAGATGCAGAATCACCCTTGAAATCCTGTCCTATCTTATCAATCTCATCGAGCATAAAAACAGGATTGGAAGATTCTGCACGTCGAATCTCCTCAATAATACGACCCGGCATTGCACCAGCATATGTTCTCCTATGCCCTCTAATCTCAGCTTCATCCTTCATCCCTGCAAGAGAAATTCTTGCAAACTTTCTTCCCAGCGCTTCAGCGATAGATTTTCCAAGAGATGTCTTTCCTGTTCCTGGTGGACCTGCAAAACAGAGAACAGAACCTTTCGTAGAAATAGTAGATATCTTTTTCTCAATTGCATTCTTAACAACAGAGCGAACGGTATCAACTTTAAAAGGCTTCTCAACATAATGAAATGCACCTTTCTTCATGGTTTCAACAGCCGAATCTATTGACGCATAACCTGTAATCATAATGACCTTAGTTTCGGGGCAAATGTTTTTAGCCCTTTCGAGAACCTCAATCCCATTCACCTTCTCCATTCTGATATCAGTAAGAATCACGTCAAAATTTGATGCGCTCATCTTTCGAATAGCATCTGCACCATTTTCTGCTGTAACGACTGTGTAATTCTCTTTCTTCAATATATGTTCTAAGTTCTTCCTTGCAACCTCTTCGTCATCTACTATCAGTATTCTTGGTTTTTTGTTCGCTATCAAAATCTTGACTGACAGGTGTTCTAATATCCTCTCTTTGACCTTCTCAAGTCCATAGTGCTTCTCATTCAAAATCCTCTCTGCCCTCTCAAGATCAAGGTTATCCTCAGTCTTCTTATCCCATGGTAAGCTAACAAGATATTCAATATAGGCAAGTCCTATCGCATATTCCGCTACGGTAGGACTTGTTTTTGATAGTACTTCAAGCTCCTTTTTTGCGACTTGCTGCACATATAGGGGCATCTTTGATGAGGCAATCATTTGCCCTATCTCCTCTATCGTTGCAGCCTGTAGCTTTTCTACTGATTTCTTAAAGATATTCATTGTGTTCAGTTAGTTTTACCTTTTTATTCCTGGTGCTCTTAGCTCTTTCCTTGGTCTTAGTGTTGGGGCTATTATTTCTCTTTTCTGTTCTCTTTCTTCTTCTCGTAATATCTCTCTTGCAGTATCATATTCACCAGCCTCTGCAAAGGCTATTGCTGAAAATAGCTTTTCTAATTTTTTTGCGAGCTTTTTCATCGTATTAACACCTCCTTTTTATATTTATTTAGAGCATATTTCATGCCAGAAACCGATATCTTTATAAAACCCTGTTTTTTCAATATTTTTAGAAAACATAAAGTACGTAGTGGGAACTTTAAATTGATGCATAATTCAACGTATAATTAAATCCTTAATTATCTAAAATTATGTGGTGTAAACAAAAACTGATTGAGGTAAAGATTACCGACTGTTTGTTGTTTTATGTTGCAAAGAAATGAGCAAATATTGCTTTTTGCAATAATATTTTTTAAAATTAAATGTATGTTTAAGTTTCCATCAAGTATAAGACAAAAGATTATGGTCGGTTATTATGGCGGGATAGTAGTACTCATCTTGATTACTGCCTTTACTCTATCAGAACTCTGTTATATGGAGAGAAAGGTTCAATTCGGGGAGGTCATCTCTGAATTATTTGATAGCACTCTCGAGATGAGGCGGTTCGAAAAGAATTTCTTTTTATACAATAGATATGAGGATTATCAGGAAAATATTAATTATGTTAGCAAGGTTCAGGGAATACTCGATCGAAATATCAGGGAATATAAAAGGCTTTCTATTGCACCACAGCTTGATTTTATAAAAAAGGCTTTAAGTGAATATAAAACATTGATGACTGAATTCGCTGCAACGAATGAAAATAATCTCGATAAACGCATGGTTCTCGAAAAGTCAATAAGACAAAAAGGCAAGGAGATAGTGTCAGTTTCTGAAGATGTCTCAAAGACTGAAAGAAAGAGATTTCAAGAATTACTCATAAAAACTCAGAGGACACTTGTATTCTTGATTATTTCCTTATCACTTGTAGGAATTATAATAGGTCATATTCTATCAAGCATGGTTGGAAAACCTCTTCGATCCTTAGAAGAACAGATGAAATTAGTAGAAGAAGGAAAACTAAGAACTGTATCGATTAATTCAAAGGACCGTGAGATAGTTTCTTTAATAGATGCATTCAATAAAATGTTAAATGAACTTGAACTAAGACAGAAACGCCTAATACAGAGGGAAAAACTTGCTTCACTTGGAACTCTACTTTCTGGGGTCGCACATGAATTGAATAATCCATTATCAAATATATCATCATCCTGCCAGATACTCAATGAAGAGCTTGAAGAAGCTGATATAGAGTATAAGAGAGAACTGCTTTCACAGATTTCTACACAAACTGATAGGGCACGTGATATTGTGCGATCTTTATTGGAATTCTCAAGACATAAGGAATTCAAAAAAGAGAGTCTTCATCTTAAAAAACTTTTTGAAGAGACGATTTTCTTTATCAAGGGTGAAATACCAGCAGGGATAGAAATCAATGTTGATATAGCAGATGATATGTCAATTTATGCTGATAAACAGAGGATTCAGCAGGCATTTTTAAATCTATTAAAAAATGCTGTTGAATCCATAACTGATGAGGGAAAAATATTTATTATGGCGAAGAAACATATTGAAAAAGAAGAAGTAGAAGTAGATGTAGATGGGGAAAATGTCTGTAAATATCAAAAATACCGTTACGTATGTACGGGTGAATGTCCTATTGGCAAGGACACAATAGACATCGAAATAAAAGATACAGGTGAAGGAATACCCCCTGAGATTCTACCGAAAATATTCGAACCTTTCTTTACAACAAAAGATTCTGAAAAGGATTCTGTATCAAGGATTGACATCCGGAAAGGTTCTGGACTGGGACTCTATGTTGTTGAGGAGATTATTGAAGAAAATAATGGCTGTATCGGAGTCTATAGCGAAGTTGGTAAAGGAACATCGTTCTTGATAAGATTACCAATGAAAAAGGAGAAATAATGCAGGGAACAGCAAAGATATTAATTGTCGATGACGAAAAGGTAGCACTTAAAAACCTCGAACATGTTATGAGAAAAGAGGGCTATGAAGTGACAGGGACAGAAAACGGACCTACAGCACTCAGACTCATTGAAGAACAACAATTTGATGTTGTACTTACAGATTTAAAGATGGAAAAGGTAGATGGAATGCAGATACTTAAAAAATGCCGTGAGCTCTACCCTGATACAGAGGTAATAATAATAACAGGTTATGCAACCCTTGAGTCTGCTGTTGAAACAATGAAACATGGTGCATTTTATTATGTCGCAAAACCTTTTAAACTTGATGAGGTGAGAAAGGTTGTTAAAGAGGCTTTAGAAAAGGTAAGATTAAAGAAGGAGAATATTGAACTCAGGGAACAGATAGAAAAATATGAGGGAAAGGTCAAGATTATCACTCAGGATGCAAAGATACAGAAGCTACTTGAGACTGCAAGGCAGATAGCTCCAACTGAGTGTAATGTCCTTATAAGTGGTGAGAGCGGAACAGGTAAGGAAATTCTTGCAAAATTTATACATTTTAATAGTGAACGTGCTGGGGGACCATTCTTTGCTATAAATTGTGGTGCCTTCACAGAAGAGCTTTTATCAAGTGAACTCTTCGGACATGAAAAAGGTGCATTTACTGGTGCAATATCAATGAAAAAGGGTTTAATAGAGACTGCATCTAAAGGAACCCTCTTTCTTGATGAGATAACAGAAATGCCTTCCTCCATGCAGGTAAAGCTTTTAAGGGTTATTCAAGAAAAGGAGGTCCTAAGAGTAGGAGGTACAGAGTCAATAAAGGTTGATGTAAGATTCATTGCTGCAACTAATAGAGATATACTGGATGCAGTAAAAAGTGGTCGTTTCAGACAGGACCTTTATTTCAGATTAAATGTGGTATCATTACACATACCACCCCTCGCTGAAAGAAAGGATGATATACCTCTCTTAGGTTATTATTTTTTGAAAAAATATGCATTACTCATGAAAAAAGACATAAAAGAGATATCTCCTGAAGTAATAGCTATTTTAGTAAACTATGACTTTCCGGGAAATGTAAGGGAGCTTGAGAATATCATTGAAAGAGGTGTAGCACTTGCAAGTGGAGATACGATCGAGGTTGCTCATCTTCCTGAAGACCTCAGGCAATTAAGCATAAGAACCTTCAGGAAAAAAGAGGGAAAATTTCCAACCCTTGAGGAGCAGGAGAAGTCCTATATTAATTGGGTCTTAAAAGAGGCAGGAGGCAATAAAACACTCGCTGCACAAATACTGCACATTGACAGGGTTTCTTTGTGGAGAAAGCTAAAGAAATATGGACTTGAAGGAGATTAAATAAAAAGGTCAATCCACAAACTCTAATCCCACCCGATATGTTTTATCTTCAATTTCTTCTGCCCACCGAACTACAGAAGCCTTTGCTGTAATGTTGTTTATTATATTCCCATCTTCAAAGAGTAAAAAACTACCCACCTCAAGTGGATATTGTGTTATCAGACCAATTCCTTTTGCACTTATATCAACAGATACACCTATTCCCTGAACTTTCTTCAGTCTATTCTCATCAAAGACATTTAGATAATACCTAACGAAAACAACATAGTACTGTCTCTTATATCTTCTCCTGAATTCGATAGCCATTTTAACAGTCAATAGCTATTATAAAAATTTATTCTTCTTCTATAACTACTTTACCACTCAGTCTATAAATTAGTTTTAGTCAACCATCAGATATACTAAATATTAGCATATGATTTATTAAAAGTAAACTGATAATTAACAACAATTAATGGTAAAGCATCACAAACAAAAATATTATCATGCAGGTTATGTATCACCCATGTGATATTGTATTCACTCCTTGTTTTTCTTATATAAAGTTAGTAATGTCCGCTAAAAATTAGCATAAGGCTTGAGCTCACTATCAAAGGTGATAGAATATCACCTACAAAATCAATAAAAACAGGAGGTTCAAGCTATGTCCCATCATAACATAATTTATAATCAACTTCTACATCTCATACCGAGACATCAATTTCCTCAAAGGTACAATAAATTCCATAGGGCCCTGAAAATTCCATAGGCAAAAAACAGCAAAAAACTAAATAATTCCCTTCTTGAAAACAATCAAGGAGGGTCTATGTTAGTGGTGGCTATGTACACAACGATAAAGACATTAAGAGAACTTGGCAAAAGCAAGAGCGAGATTGCACGATTGACAGGGACATGATTGGAAGACAGTAAGTAAGGTCATCAAAAATATTGAAAATGGGAAGGGAGCTCCAGAGATGAAAGAAAGACAAATTCAATACATTGGCAAAGAAGTTGATATAGAAGTAACTGATAAGATGGTAAAGATATTTTACAGGGACAGTTGCGACATTTCTTTTTTTTCCATTAACCAGAAAAATACACGTAGAATAATGCAGATGTTGTGAGAAAATTTATTTTTCGATACCTTGGTGCACCTTTAACTCCTCCCTTGCCAAGGGGGAACTAAGGTGGGTGTATTGAGTTAGAGAAATTTTCGAACAATTTCTGCAGTATTTGGGTTAATCTCAGAGATTATACTTTTTTGCAATAACAGCAGCATCAAGATAGCGCCTTGCATTATATAATGCTCTATAAACTTCATCAACATAATCGTTTAAAAAATCATCATTTAAATTATATTCTTTAATAGTTTTATCTATCTCTTCGAGAACATCCTGAAGACGTTCAGCAGTATAAATTGATTTATCTATTTTTATACCAATGATGGTTTCATTAAGTAGATGTCTTATACCAGCTTTAGCAGCTCTCTTTGCTTTGGATAACCTTTCCATGATTCTCTTTCAGCCTGTGTTTACTATTTTAAATTAATTATGAAGGACTTTGCTTCTAAATTTTTTATTTCAGGCTGAGTGCTGATCTGATTTCTTGTTCATTATACCCCACAATAACACCATCACCAATGATTATTGTCGGAAAGCTACATTGAGGATTATACTTTTTAACATCATCAAGAACTGCATTCTGCTGCTCAAAAGGTAACAAATCTACATCGATAAATTCATATTTTATTTCTAATCTGTCAAGCAATTTCTTGGTAGCCTTGCAGTGGCCACAGGTGCTTAGTGTATAAATTCTGACAGGTTTTTGCATTGTTTTCTTCTTTATCTTACTCCATACTCTTTATATGGTGAACCCTCTTCTACAAACATTGATTTAGGAGCGCCACAGGCAGGACATACCCACTCATCAGGCAATTTCTCAAATGGTGTGCCAGGTTTAATTCCATTGTCAGGATCGCCTTTTTCAGGATCATAAACATAACCACATGCTGAACAAACATATTTTTTCATAAATTTCTCCTTATTATATTATTTAATAAATAAATTATAATAAATTAATTCATTTGTCAACTATCGAAATGACCCAAATCCAGCGATAAAAACCGTCATTGCGAGTGAAACGAAGTAATCTCGCTTCTTACAGTGAGATTACCTGTTAATACTATTAAGTCCAACCTTCATTTCTCACTGTATCCCTTTTCTGTAACTATACTGAAGTTTGTAATATCTGCAATTTTAACTTCATCTATAACTCTCACTAATAATCCAACATTTGCCTCTCTATCTACTTTAATCCGAATAAACTCCTTTTTTCCCTCAGATGTAGATTCTTTAATAGCTCTTTGCAAGTTCTCTATATCTACTCTTTTATCCATAAAATATATATCTGCGTTTTTAGTAATATAGATTGTGCTCAAATGCTCATTCTGTGTTTCTGATGTTTTTGATTCAGGGAGTTTTATTTTGATTGCGGGTTCCTGAATCAGATGTGAGGTGAGCATAAAGAAAAGCAACAGAAGAAAAACAACATCTACAAGTGGTGCAATGTTCAAATGAACATGGTTATGTCTCCTTCTCTTAAAATCCATTTCTCTTTTTCATATAAAGGCTAATTGTAATCTCCTTCAAAATAAAAGCAATGTCATCTGCCTGTTTTTCGAGATAGTGATGCCCAATATGAATTGGGATTGCAACGAGTAAACCGGCAGCAGTGGTAATAAGCGCCTCCCAGATGCCTCCAGCAAGCATTGAAGGGTTTACGCTTGAACTTTCAGCAATCACCATGAAAGCTTTAATCATCCCTGTGACTGTCCCTGTAAGGCCAAGAAGTGGTGCAATAGTTGCAATAAGTGCAAGCCAGCTCAATCCTTTCTCGATTTCTCTTATTTGTTTTGTACCTGTAACAGAAAGCTCCTGTTCGTTATAACCATTTTCAATCCCTTTTACTAAAGGGTCTAAAATATCAGAATGTTCTTTTAAGATTTCTTGTAGAGGCCTTCCGACACTTTTTAATATTCTTTTATACTGAATAAACTTATTTATTAAAATTGTAAGCCCTGTTAGAGAACATAGCAGGATCGGATACATTAATAAACCGCCTTTTAAGAAAAAATCTATCATTAGTCCCTCCTGAGAGTAAATCTAATTGGTAATATAACCCTCGATGATACTGGTTTGCCGTCTTTTTTTGCCGGTAGAAATGTTGACTTTTTTATCGCATTCACAGCAGACTCAGTAAAACCATAGCCAGCTTTATCTACAACTTCTACTTTCAGTAGACTACCTCTTTCATCAATTGTAAGTCTTAGAACAACTTTTCCCTCTTTTCCGAGCTTCTTTGCGAGAAGTGGATAAACTGGCATTTCCTTGTGCAGAAACGATGGAGCCTCTGCAGATCCAAATTCAGTATCAATCGTTTCAGGTTGACCATAAACAGGTGTAATTTGTTCAACATGTATTTGTTTTGATTCAGCTTGCACCATTGGCTTTAGGTTCACAATCTCCTTGGCCGGCTCGACAATTTCAATTTTTTTATCCTCAGGAATTGGAATATCAATAGGTTTGATAATTTCTTTTACTATTTCAGGTTCCATTTTCTTTTCTACAATCAGTTTCTTAATCACTTGTCTTTTTAATACCTGATCTTGTCGTTCATATGCATCTTCAATTGTGACAAACAATTCAATTTCCTGTATATGCTTTTTCACAATCAATGAAACTGGTATCAAAAAAATCAACACATGAATAAATAATGATAAAAATAAACCATGGTGTACGTTTAAAGATGATTTACTATGAATTTTTTTATACATTTCCAATAAATATCTTTCTAAATAAAATTATCGCGTTAAATAAATTTTTGAGTAATGTCTGCATTATTCGGCTTGATTAAACTTTCCAGAAAATAAAAAAGCCGCGAAAGCAATGCCTTCAAGACATCTTCAGCCTTCGTGGCTTAAAGTTCCTTTTCTTCCTAAAAGTTTTATTACAATCTGAACTTTATGTTCAATATATTTTGATTGTGTTTTAATTAAAATAATAAAAGATAGTAAAATATGTCAATGCATAAACAGAAATTGTACATTATATTTCTACTAATAATTTAATCTAAAAGCAAAAATTTAAGCTCATAATTCATATTGTATAAAAATGTTCTTAAATTATAATTTATGATTTTAGTGTTTTCTTATGAGTCTATCTCTACCAAATGGAGAAAGCAGTCTAAGATCGTTAACTATACCTGGTAATATTTCTATAACCTTATCAATCTCTTCTTCAGTATTATATCTGCTCAATGAGAATCTTATTGATCCGTGAATTGCGGTAAAAGGCACCCCCATCGCCCTCAATACATGAGAAGGTTCGAGAGAACCAGAAGTGCATGCTGATCCAGAAGAAGCACATATGCCATATTCGTTCATCCTTAGAAGTATCGCTTCTCCCTCAATATATTCAAAACTCAGGTTTGTTGTGTTTGGCAATCTATTCTGAGGATCTCCGTTTATCCTTACATCTGGGCATAGTTTGATAAGAGATGTTTCAAGCTTATCACGAAGTTTTGAAATATAATTATACTCAATATTAATGTTCTGTATAGCAAGTTCACATGCTTTTCCAAGTCCAATTATTGATGGGACATTCTCGGTACCAGCCCTTCTTCCTTTTTCCTGATGTCCACCTCTAATGTATGGAAAGAACCGTGTTCCTTTTCTGATATACAGTACGCCTATACCTTTTGGTGCATGCAATTTATGTCCTGAAAGAGATAGCATGTCTACAGGTAGTTTTTTGAGGTCTATCGGAATCTTTCCTACAGCCTGGACAGCATCGGTATGAAATAATATATGTCTCTCTCGAAGTATTTCACCTATTTCTTGAATAGGAAAAATATTTCCCACTTCATTGTTAGCGAACATAACTGATACAAGCAAGGTATCATCATCTATAGCTTTCAAAAGATCATCTATATTCAGCTGACCCTGATTGTTAACAGGCAGAAAAGTTATTCTGTAACCCCTGCGTGCAAGGTGTTTACAAAAATTTCTTACTGCAGGATGTTCTACTCGGGTAGTAATTATGTGCTTTTTTGTTGGATATAATTCGGCAGCACTAAATATAGCTGTGTTATCACTTTCTGTCCCACCGCTTGTAAATATTATCTCCTCAGGGTCAGCTCCTATAAGCAGTGCTACTTTCTCCCTTGCTTCTTCTATTTTTTTCAGAAGTTGCCCTCCGAATGTGTGCATACTCGATGGGTTCCCATAAAAAATACTCAAATAAGGAATCATTTCTTCGATTACTTCAGGGGCGACCTTTGTTGTAGCATTATTATCAAGATATATGGTATTCACTGGACTTCGACTGTTATCTCCTCACCTACGAATTCTCTTAGCTTATTCTGTATGCTATCTATGGTAACACCTGACATAACACAACCTGTGCACATTCCACGCATGGCAATAACAACTTTATTACCTTCTATATCTATAATTTCTATATCGCCTCCATCGGACTGCAATGCTGGTCTGATTTCTTTTTCAATGATCTCCTGTATAAGTGCAATTTTTTGTAAATTGGTAAGCTTTTTTTGTTTTGTCAATTTCTCGGGTTTTTTAATTAACCATATATCCCTGAGTATTGCTTCGATTTCACTCTTGCATTCACCACAACCACCACCAGCTTTTGTATAATTTGTTATATCATCAACAGTTGTAAGATGATTTTCCATTGCCACTTTTCTTATTTTTTCTTCAGTTACATTAAAACACTGACAGACAACTCTTCCCTCTTCCTCAACTACAGTTGGGATCCCCTTATAATTATTTATCGCAGCTTCAAGAGCCTCTCTCCCCATAACAGAGCAATGCATCTTTTCTTTTGGAAGGCCTCCGAGAAAATCAGCAATGTCTTGATTTGATATCTGAAGAGCCTCATCGAGTGTTTTTCCTTTAATTAGTTCTGTGAGTGCTGATGAGCTTGCTATTGCACTTGCACAACCGAATGTCTGGAATCTTGCATCAATAATCCTATTCGTCTCTTTATCTACTTTGAGTGTCAACCTCAATGCATCACCGCATATAATACTTCCAACTTCACCAACTGCATCAGGATTATCTATTTCTCCGATATTCTTTGGATTCAAGAAAAATTCCTTAACTTTATCTGTATAATCCCACATTTTATAATTTAAACAAAGCTTTCATTAAAATGTCAATTTGACAAAATTAATATAATTGTCTATAAATGTATGCACAGGTTTAGATTGAAATAAATTTCAATTCATAATGATTTATAATGAAAGGAGTTAGGAAATGGCATACTACGTTATATTAAGCACATTGACTGACGAAGGGCGTAAAACAATAAAAGAGAATCCAAAGAGGATTCTCGAGGTCAACAAAGAAATAGAAAAGATGGGAGTAAAGGTAATAAAGCAATATGCAGTTCTTGGTCCGTATGATTTTGTTAATATTGTTGAAGCCCCTGATAATTCTACTATTATGAAAATGTCTGTTGAACTCGGAGCACGTGGATCTGTCCAACTTCTCACTCTTGCAGCTTTACCAATAGAGGATTTTATCAAGAAGATAAAATAAGAATCTGTTCGATATATTAACAAACTAATTTGGAGCAAATAAGAAACATATGAAAATATGTGCTTTCTGTGGCAAAAAAGTCGAAATAGATAAATATTTTTCAAGGAAGTCTATATGTCCAACTTGCGGAAGTGATCTTCATGTCTGTCTAAATTGCAAATTCTATTCGGAAAAAAGCCACAATAAATGCATTGAACCAAAGGCTGAATTTCAGAGAACAAGGGACAAGGCAAACTTCTGTGACTATTTTATTTTTAGAGAATCTTCATCAATATCTTTATCGCAAGAAAAAGAAGAGGCTATGAAAAAACTTGATGCTTTATTTAAAAAGTCTTCTTAATATATCTTCCTTATCCAACTTTTTTCTATTTCAACAGCAAAGAAAACAATAGAGGACAAGCCAAAACATATTAATAATTCATTAATTGTTAGAGGTTTTGTTTTAAATATTGGATTCAGAAAAGGCATATATATTGTCGACAATTGGAGTAAGATGGTCAGAATAAACGCGCCAAACAAAGGCTTATTAGAAAAGAGTCCTTGAGAAAAGAGAGACTCCTTTTCAGAACGAATTGCAAGCACATGTCCCATCTGACTGAGGCATAGTACTGTAAAAACCATTGTCTGCCAGTGAGCGTGACCTGTCTTTATAGACCAGGCCTGTGTAAATATAGATACAAATCCCATGAGGAGTCCTACCCAGATGATATGTGCAACAAGGCCGTGTGCAAATATACTCTCCTGCGGGTGACGAGGTGGTCTTTTCATTATTTCTTTCTCAGCAGGCTCTGCTGCAAGGGCAAGACCAGGAAGTCCGTCTGTAACAAGATTAATCCACAGGATGTGGATTGGCAGAAGAGGAATTGGTAGCCCAAGAAATGGCGCGAGGAAAATAGTCCAAATCTCACCTGAATTACTTGTCATCGTATATTTTATAAACTTACGGATGTTGTCAAATATCCTTCTGCCTTCTTTTACAGCTTTCACAATGGTTGCAAAGTTGTCATCAAGGAGTATCATGTGCGAAGCTTCTTTTGCAACATCAGTTCCTGTAATACCCATTGCTACGCCTATATCTGCTCTTTTTAATGCTGGTGCATCATTAACTCCATCTCCTGTCATAGCAACAAATTGGCCTTTGTCCTGGAGTGCTTTAACAATCTTCAGTTTTTGTTCGGGAGCTACTCTAGCATAGACCTTAATCTTTTCGACATGGTCTTCAAATTCCTCTATGGGAAGTTCAGCAAGCTCTTTACCTGTAATGATCGACCTTGAGTCATCCTCAAGAATTTTAAGACGTTCTGCTATCGCTTTTGCTGTGAGTGGATGGTCACCTGTAATCATAACAGGTTTTATTCCTGCGGTTTTGCACAAGGCTACGGACTCTTTTGCCTCTTCTCTTGGTGGGTCTATCATGCCAACAAGGCCTAAGATAGTAAAATTTTTCTCAACATTCTCAGGTGAGATATCCTGTGGTATATTGTCCCAATATCTCATAGCTATACCTAATACGCGTAACCCTTCAGAAGCCATTTTGTCGTTAATTTCTGAAATCTTTTTCTTATCAATTGGGATTAACCCTTGAGCAGTCAAAATATTGTCAGCTTTTTCGATCAAGACATCTACTGCCCCTTTGGTAAAGGAAAAAAAAGATGCATCATGCATAATGTCAGATAGATTAGTTTTTTCTTTATTAATACTGTGGAAGGTAGTCATACATTTTCTTTTGGAGTCAAATGGAATCTCTGCAATGCGTGGAAAAATTTTTTCAAGTTCATTTTTATCAAACCCTTTTTCCTTAGCAATCTTATATAAAGCTGTTTCTGTTGGGTCTCCTATCTCTCTGCCTTCTTTATCTAAAAATGCATCATTGTTTAATGCCATTGCTGTCATAAACAAGGCAAGAGGTTGAGAAGTTGAGATTTTTTGCTTATCTTCATAATTTTTTTTCTTCTCGCCTTCTGTCTTTATAAGCTCCTCATCCACATATATCTCTTCTACTGTCATTCTATTTAGCGTGAGAGTTCCTGTCTTATCTGAGCAAATATAAGTCACAGACCCAAGGGTCTCAACCGCAGGAAGTTTTCTTATGAGGGCATTTTGCTTTACCATCTTTTTTGCACCAATAGCAAGAGATATAGTGATAACAGCAGGAAGTGCTTCAGGTATTGCAGCAACGGCAAGTGATATAGCTGTAAGAAGCATCAAAAGAGGGGATTCTCCTCTAAAGATTCCAATAATAAATATTAAAGCACAGATTATCAGGACAGCTACTGCAAGTTTCTGCCCAAACACTGCCAGTCTTTTCTGAAGAGGTGTTTTCACCTCTTCTTCCTCTTGAAGCATCTTGGCGATTCTACCGAGTTCGGTGTTCAAACCTGTCGCAACGACTACACCTTTTCCCCTTCCATATGAAATAACCGTTCCTTTATAAACCATGTTTTTTCTGTCACCCAGAGGAATCATTTCATCTTGAAGAATATCGATATGCTTTTCTACAGGAACAGATTCACCCGTAAGGGCTGCCTCTTCAACCTTTAATTGAATGCCTTCAATAAGTCTCATATCTGCAGGAACAATTTTCCCTGCCTCTAAAAATACAATATCGCCAGGGACGAGCTTAGAAGCAGGTATATCTGAGGGTTTTCCATCTCTTATAACAGTTGCACTTGGGGCAGCCAATTTTTTAAGTGCAGCCATGGCCTTTTCTGCGCGATATTCCTGAACAAAACCGATAATGGCATTAAGAATTACAATTACTATGATGGCAATGGTATCTGAAGGCTCGCCTATAATTCCAGAAATGATTGCTGCGGCAATAAGGACAATGATCATAAAGTCCTTGAATTGATCGAGTAACATCATGAGATGGGTCTTTTTCTTTTTTTCTTTTAATTCATTGGGACCATATTTTTTAAGACGCTCTGCAGCCTTTTGTGAGGAGAGACCCTCAATGGATGTTTTTAATTCTTCAATAACCTCATCTATTGATTTCTGATGCCAATACATATTTATTCGCTATTATTCTATAACAACTTTTATTTTACGCATAATCCATTAAGCCACTTCAAAAATATCCTCAGCAATAAAATCAGGTTTAATAGTAAGTTTTTAGTTTTTGTATCTGTCATCTCATCATCCCTTTAATACCTAATACCATATACCATAACCTCAAGTCTCGCTATCCTTTCTTCTATTGGAGGATGGGTACTAAAGAGTTTACAGTTCTACTCCATAAATAGCCCCAACGCCTATAAGCATGAGTATCAAAGTAACTATTAACCCAAATAATGCAGATATTGCTCGAAAATTTCTTTAACTCGATGAAATTATTAAATTATTTTTATTTGTTATATGGATAAAAATATTCATAAAACTATTAGTTATAGGTACACTAAGGTATCGAAAAATAAATTTTCTCACAAATCTGCATTAATCTAAATGCATTTTTTTAGGTTAATATCATTGTTTTTAAAGTGTTCATATTCACCTTTCATAAAAAAAGACCTTCACCTCATATTCTTAAAAATATGTGGTAAAGGTCTCGCTTGTTAGTTTTACTAACCAGTGGTACCGGCCCATTTATATGAACGTATTGACGATAGCCACTGTTCAGCTACTCCCCTTTTATAAAATAATTACTACAAAATTATTGTTCCTGTCAATAAATTTTGATGCTATATTTTGGTACAGTTTATCTTGTTTCAAATATATATTTTTGATTTTTTATTATTGTTTTTCTAAGATAAATAAAAGCTGGCCTTCAACAACAAAGTCGTTCAGTCTTACACATATTTCAGTAATTTGCCCATCGAAAGGAGCAACAATTGCGTTTTCCATCTTCATTGCTTCAAGATTTGCTATCTCTTCACCCTTGTGAACTATATCACCAACCTTGAGTTTACCTCTCTCAGGATTACCAATCCTCCAGATATTGCCATTAATAGGTGCTCCTATTTCATTTGGACGTTTAGCTATTCTAATCTCTACCTTCTTTGCTCTTGGAGTCTCTACACTATAAACCCTTGTCTTATTGTTAACACGCATAACAACATGAATTATGCCTTCATGTTCAGCCCCAACTGATACAAGTTCAATACTATAAGGCTTTCCCCACAGCTCAAAATCTACTCTGTCATCCGGTCTTTTCAGACCTTCTCTCCATACAGGTGTTGGTAATACCAAAGGCGATTCTCCATACTTTTCTCTAAACTCAATCATCTCTAATGCATCTTTCGGATGCATCAGGTATAGAATGAACTCTTCCTCTGTTGGTTCTCTGTTAATAGCGACTGTTAGTTCCTGCCTTAGACTAACCAGATCATCATCGGGTAATGAATCAAGCGGAGAAAGCTCTATTCTTTCCTTTATCTTTTGCTCCCATTCATCACCGAATGTACTTTTATAAACCCATTCCGGTGGCCATCCCATAGGTAACCTGCCATAATGGCCAAGAATAAGATTCTTGAAATCCCCTGGTGCATTCTTGAAAAGATAAAGCAACTCATCCTGTTCAATTTTATCCATATCGTTAAAATTCAATGATTTCTGTTCAATAAATTTTGTGAGAAGCTCTATGAGATGTCTGACTCCGGCCTCCCCTTTTGCTTTTGCATACCTGTTTACAATACCACTACATGTTACCCAAGTAATCTGAGAACCTGGGGTAACATCAAAGTAATGGATAATTTTGTTATATAAAGACATTACTTTCAAGATTGCTGGCATTAAATGAAGGAACCCCCCTTTATCAGCCTGTTCGAATGAACTTGGGAAAGCACCTCCTGGCATTTTATGATAAGTAACTGTATGATCAAAACCTTTAAAAGGTGATTCAGCCCAATCATAAAAACCTATCCATTCCCTTACCTTCTGTACTGCTGACTCAGCCTCATTCCTATCAAGATTTACGTGTATTCCCATCTCTTCAAAATACGCATGAACACCTAATATGGGTGAGTGTCCGTAAAAACGGACAAGAGAATCTTCTTCAACATCAAAAATCTTAGCTCCTGCCCGAGCCGCAGATAGAAAGGCAGGCATTGCAAGACCATCGGTTATATGTCTGTGATAATTAATTACAAGTTCAGGATATTTTTGTTTTATTGCATCAATAAGATTCCCTATTCTTTTAATGCTACCCACCCCAGCCATATCCTTAATGCATAATATTATTTGATCTGTGCCTCCGCAGAGATTAACAATTTCTTTCACAACATTTAGATAATATTCATTTGTTGTCCAGTCTGCCATTGTAAATGATATCGCAGGTTCAAAAAGCTTTCCCCTGTTCATTACAACTTCTGCAACTGCTCGCATATTTCTAACATCATTCAGAAACGAGAAACACCTCCAGACATCGATGTCAACCCGTGAGATAACATATTCAATCACATTCTTAGGATATGGTCGATATCCCCATAGATTTGTCTCACGTATAAGAGTTTGCAAAAGCACATTTGGCATTGTCTCTCTTAAGATGTTTAACTCTTCGAATGGACTTTCCCTGCGGTTCATGACACCAACATGCCACCTTGCACCTCCATGGCATTCTGCACTAAATAAGCCCATCCTATTGTAATAGGGTGCAAGAGTTGAAAGGTCATAAATACGATGACGGTTCTTATAATCAGATTGTCCTGCGTCACGCATACCAACCGATGTAAAGCAAACGCCCTTGAGAGAACGCACAGTCCTAACAATATCAACAGGTGACATGCCTGGTTTTACGAATATATAATTTTTCTTATTCTCTTTTTCTATTTTTTTCTTTTTTGCTTTTTTGTTATTCATCAAACACAATCCTTTACATCCATTTCTGAGGTCCGAGAGCAGATATTTCAGCAACATATCTTGCGATCTTCAGTACTTCATCTTCACTGTCTTTTTCCTTAAACATAGAGATGAGTTCATCCATATGTTCTTCAATAAAACGTGTGGAGTACTCCCCAGCAATAAAAGCAGGATGCCTTATTATACTTAAAAGTAGTGGTGCAAGAGTTTTAACACCCTCGACACGCAGGTTTCTACTGAGAGCTCGATCCATAACGCGTATTGCATCCTCTCTGTCTACCCCTGCTGTTATAACTAACATAAAAAGTGAATCATAATAAGGTGGTATATCTGCACCCTCGTATACGCCTGTAGCGATTCTCACGCCAGGACCTTGCGGCACCTGTAATCTGGTAATCTTTCCGAATGATGGACTGAAGGTTTTTGGATCTTCTGCATTCATTCGCACCTCAAGTGCCCATCTGTTTGGCATAATATCCGATTGTTTAAAAGCAAGTTTCTTTTTCATTGCAACATCAATCATAATTCCAACAATATCCAGACCTGTTATGAGTTCAGTTATACCATGCTCAACCTGAAGCCTTGTATTTACTTCAAGAAAATAGAATTTTCTTGTTGATGAATCAAAAATAAATTCTACAGTTCCAGCAGATGTATAACCTATTTCCCGCATCAGTCGCACTGCTGTAAAACATATCTCTCTACGAAGATCTTCATTAATTGATGGAGACGGAGCTTCTTCTATAATCTTTTGATTGCGCCTCTGTATTGTGCACTCTCTTTCATAAAGATGGACTACATTGCCATACTCATCTGCAACTATCTGAACTTCTATATGCCGCCCAAGTTCTATATACTTTTCTACCAGAACCCTTTCATCACCAAATGCTTTAAGGGCTTCGGATCGTGCTTGTTGAAAAGCCCGAGTTAATTCATCTTCACTCGAAACTTTCACCATACCTTTCCCACCACCGCCTGCTACTGCCTTTATCATTATTGGATACTTTATATTCTCTTTTTTCATCCACTTCTTTATCTGCTCAGTGTTTGTGACATTTATGATACCAGGGATAGTTGGAACATTTGCTTTTTGAGCGAGTCTTTTTGCCTGAATTTTATCTCCGAGAGACTTGATTACTTCAGGAGAGGGACCTATCCAGATAAGACCAGCATCCTGAACCATTTTAGCAAAAACAGGATTCTCTGCAAGGAAGCCCCATCCAGGATGAATTGCATCTGACTTGCTTTGAATAGCTGCCGCTATCATCTTCTCCATATTTAAATAAGATTCCAATGGAGGGGCTTCACCAATATGAATTGCTGAATCAGCCGTAAATACGTGATGTGCCAGACGATCAGGCGTGCTGTAAACTGCAGTAGTCGGAATTTTTCTGTCCCTGCAAGTATGCATAATTCTTACAGCAGTAACACCACGATTAGCAATTAGTATCTTATTGATTTTCCTATGCATGGATATTCCTTAATATTTATCGAAAATAATTCATATTCTAACATAACTTGCGTCATACTTGTCCAAAACAAATATTCCGCTAAAAAGAGAGAGGATAGTAAAAAGGTTACCAAACAAACGTAGGACAGGCGTCTCGCCTGTCAAGACAAAGAATTATTTCTGTCAGCAGTGAACTTGAACAATTCATAAAATAATTATCCTATTTCAGAAGGTAGCTGTTGTCCATTAAGCTCAGGTATAATAATAAATACTTTGAATCGGAGGATACATATGACGATAACAGAAAAGATTCTATCTGTCCATGCAGGTAAAAAAACCGTCTCATCTGGTGAGCTCATAAACGCAAAGGTGGATCTCATTTTAGCTAATGACATAACAGCTCCTATTGCAATATCAGAATTCAAAAAGATCGGGGCAAAAGATGTTTTTAACAAAACCCGCATAGCTTTAATTCCTGACCATTTTGCACCACAAAAAGACATAAAAGCAGCAGAACAGTGCAAGATGCTCAGAGATTTTTCAAAGGAATATAATCTCGGTCTTTATTTTGAGATAGGTAGAATGGGTATTGAACATGCGCTTCTACCTGAGGAAGGATTGGTTGTATCAGGTGATCTTGTAATAGGTGCTGATAGCCATACATGCACATATGGTGCACTTGGAGCTTTTTCAACTGGTGTTGGCTCAACAGATGTAGCAGCAGCGATGGCAACAGGCGAATGCTGGTTCAAAGTTCCTGAATCAATGAAATTTATTTATTATGGCAAACTTAACAAATGGGTCAGCGGCAAGGATCTGATACTTCATACAATCGGTGATATAGGGGTTGATGGTGCTTTATATAGAGCAATGGAATTCGAAGGAGAAACCATAAAAAATCTTCCTATGCACGGAAGACTTACCATGTGCAATATGGCAATAGAGGCTGGTGGAAAGAGCGGTATCATTGTGCCGGATAGAATCACAAAATCTTATGAGAGAAAAAGAGCAAAAAGACGACCGGTTTATTATAAGTCTGATAAAACTGCTAAATATATTGAAGTACGTGAATATGACTGTTCAAAAATTCCATTAACTGTCTCGTGTCCACACCTGCCATCTAATACCAGACCTGCAGTAGAATTATTCGAAGTCTATCTTGATCAGGTTGTAATTGGGTCATGTACAAATGGAAGACTTGAGGATTTAAGGGAGGCTGCATCTGTAATAAAAGGGAGAAAGGTGAACCCAAATGTAAGAATGATTGTAATTCCTGCTACACAACAAATTTTTCGCCAGGCTATGAAAGAAGGCCTCCTCGATATTTTTATTGAAGCAGAGGCAGTTGTCTCTACTCCAACATGTGGTCCTTGTCTTGGTGGGCATATGGGAATTCTTGCAAAAGGCGAAAGAGCGCTCGCTACAACAAACAGAAATTTTATTGGGAGAATGGGGCATCCTGAGAGTGAGGTTTATCTCTCCAATCCTGCAGTAGCAGCAGCATCTGCAGTGCTTGGCAGAATAGGAACACCTGAGGAATTAGGATTGTAATGTCACCTGAAAAAAAATTGAAGGAATTAGGCATAGACTTACCTGAAGTCCCTCAGCCTCTTGGGTCTTATGTTCCGTTTATCCAAACAGGAAATTTAATTTTTTTAAGCGGTATACTTCCTCTCATTAACGGGAAATTGTTAAGGACAGGACGGGTTAATGAATCTGTTTCTCTGGACGAGGCAAGGGAAGATGCCAGAATTGCTACTATAAATGCTCTCTCGGTTCTAAAAAAATATCTTGGAACCCTTAACAGGGTCAAAAGATGTATAAAGATTACCGGTTATATTGCATCATCACCTGATTTCATAGAGCATCCAAAAGTCCTCAATGCTGCCTCCGATTTAATTGCCGAGATATTTGGCGAAGCTGGCAGGCATTCACGCGCAGCAATAGGTGTACCTGTGCTCCCTCTGAATTCAACAGTTGAAATAGAGTTTATCTTTGAAATCTGAATAGACAAAGTCCCTCTATATTTTTATAATATAAAAAAATACTCTTGAAAGGAGATTATATGAGATTTTACATAGTATTTATTTTGGGTATCATTCTTGTTGCTCAGGGGGTTTTTGCAGAAGATAAAAAGTTTGAATTGAAAGATGACAAAGATAGAATAAGTTATAGTATAGGAGTAAATATCGGAGCAAATATGAAAAACCAATCTCTTGATATTAATCCTGATGCCCTTGCAAAAGGCATAAATGATGCGATTGAAGAAAAAAAGACATTATTGAGTGAGCAAGAGATGAACGATATTCTCGCTACCCTTCAGAAAGAGTTAATGGCTAAACAGATGGAACGTCAAAAAGAGCTTGCTGAAAAGAACAAAAAAGAGGGCGATGCTTTCCTTGAAGAAAACAAGAAAAAAGAAGGCGTCATTACTCTTGCCAGTGGTCTTCAATATAAAGTAATAACTGAAGGAACAGGTGAGTCTCCCTCATTATCAGATACAGTAACTGTTAATTATAGCGGAAAACTAATTGATGGAACAGAATTCGACAGTTCATATAAAAGAGGACAACCTGCTGTTTTTAGGGTAAATAGTGTAATCCCTGGATTTTCTGAAGCTCTTCAACTCATGAAACCTGGAGCTAAATGGCAAATCTTTATCCCGGGTAATCTTGGTTATGGAGAACGCGGTGCTGGTAAAATAATAGAGCCTAATGCAACTTTAATCTTTGAAGTTGAACTTATATCTTTTGAAAAAGGTATGAAATACCATACTGACCAGATGATGCAACAGATGATGAATCCTTAACCCAAATAATATCGAAAAATAAATTTTCTCATAAAATTTGCATTATTTTAATTACATTTTTCGGGTTAGTTTTTATATTCAAGAAATGCCTGTAACTCTGATAATCTCATCTACAGTAGTTATTCCCTGTAGAAGTTTTCTTATTGCACTTTCCCGTAGGGTAATCATACCCTGACCCAATGCGATCTTTTTGATTGTTGTGGGCAATGCTTTTTCGTTTATTTGTTCTCTAACTTTATCATTTATTTCCATAACTTCAAATATACCGGTTCGACCTATATATCCTGTGCCTCTACATTCCGGGCAACCTCTACCAATAGCAACCTGATAATTTTTTACCTTCTCATAATCAATCTTCAATATATAGCATTCATCTTTTGATAAATTATAATTTTCTTTACAATATGGGCATACTTTCCTAACAAGTCTCTGTGCAATAACCCCCAGCAATATAGCATTTATTAGGAAAGGCTGAACTCCCAGATCAAGTAACCGTGTTATAGAACTTGGAGCATCATTGGTATGTAAAGTCGAAAGAACAAGGTGCCCTGTCAGAGCTGCTTGTATAGCATTTTCTGCGGTCTCGAGGTCTCTTATTTCTCCCACCATAATTATGTCAGGATCCTGTCTCAATAATGTCCTCAAATAATTTGCAAATGTGCCGTCTATTTGCGGCTGGACCGCGGTCTGATTGAAACCTTCATATATCATTTCTATTGGATCTTCAATCGTGGATATATTAACCTCTGAAGTCGAAAGTATTTTTAAGAGAGAATATAAAGTAGTTGTCTTTCCACTTCCAGTTGGTCCGGTAACAAGAATCAGGCCATGGGTATTAGCAATAAATGACTTGACAAGTTTTAATTCTCTTGTAAAAAATCCTAAATCTTCTATATCCTGCATAAGCACTGCTGGATCGAATATCCTGATTACAACCTTTTCTCCGAAAGCAACGGGAAGTGTCGATACACGCAATTCTACTTCTTTTCCCTCGTAATCTGTCTTAATTCTTCCATCCTGAGGCTTTCTTTTCTCTGCTATATCCATACGCGAGAGCATCTTGATTCTCGAAATAATAGGTGGGTGCACAGCTTTTGGAATCTTATAGACATTATGCAGGATGCCATCAATTCTGAATCTTATTAGACTGAAGTCTCTCTTTGGCTCAATGTGTATGTCTGATGCTCTGCTGGAATAAGCGTAATGGAGAAGATACTCAACCGCATTTATAATATGCTGATCTGTTGCCTCCAGTTCTGCTATTGACTTCAATTTAATATACTGTTCAAGATTTCCGAGATCTGTTTTGCTATCGATCTCTTTATGTGCTGATACAATTGAAGATTTAAAACCATAGAATTCTGTAATTATCCTCATAATGTCTGCCTTTGTTGCAACAACAACTTTTATCGTATAGCCTGTTATCCTTCCTATCCTGTCTATTGCCTCTATTTCAAAAGGATTAGCTGTTGCAACTGTAAGTATATTATCTGTGAGCTCTATAGGCACAAGTTGATTTTTTATTGCGTAAGGTCTGGATATCAACTGTGTTACAACATCCACATCCAGCTTTAAAGGATCAATCTTTACAAAAGGCATATTCAGATATTTTGCGATTATTTCCATTATCATTTCGGCTGTAATGAGTTTATTAGCATCGTTTGATGAAGTAAGTTTCAGAGATTCAATAACATCAATGAGGGATACCATGGATTGATCAGCAATGTCATAACGTAATCTCTGTGTCTTTGTCTTCAGTATCTTTGACCTTTGTATAGACTCTTTTGACTTTATAAACTGTATCTGCTCCTCACTGAGAATACCCTCAGCTAATAGAATATCGAGTAATCTGTCTTTTTCATTAATCTTCATCAGCTATATAATAACACTGTTTATATTTGTCTTAAAGTCCTAAAAATCTAAAAACGCAAACTATGAATGTGATAAAATAAATTCAACTTAGCAAAAATTTTTGACAGGCGAAAAGGAGTCGGGCACTTCTAAGAAAAAGTGTTAAATGTAAAAGTATATTTTCGCATTCTATCGATCTTCATCATTGTCCTGCTGTCTATTTCATGTGATAGAGAACCAGAAATCAGAACACCTCACTCAATAACTATTGGTTCACTCGCAGATGCCAAACGTTTACTTCCTTTACTCGCCTCTGACAGTGCTTCTGGAGATATAAGCGGATGGATTTTTAATGGTCTTACAAAATATGATAAAAACATAAGAATAATCGGTGATCTTGCAGAATCATGGGATATTTTATCCAATGGACTTGAAATCATCTTTCATTTGAGAAAGGGCGTCCTGTGGCATGACGGTGTTGAATTCACAGCAGATGATGTAATTTTCACCTATAATAAAGTGATTGATCCGAAAGTTCCAACTCCTTACAGCAGTATTTATGGACCTGTTGAGAGGGTCGAGTCTTTAGATAAATATACTGTAAGAATTTTGTACAAAGAACCATATGCTCCTGCACTTGAGTCATGGGGAATGGGTATTTTACCTAAACATATTCTTGAAGGAAAAGATATATCAGATGAATATTATAACAGAAATCCGATAGGTACAGGACCTTATATGATTAAAGAATGGATAACTGGACAGAAGATTGTCCTTAAAGCATTTAATAATTATTTTGAAGGAAAACCGAAAATAGAACATTATATAGTGAGAGTTATCTCTGATACAGCAACTATGTTTCTTGAACTTAAATCTGGTGGTATAGATTTCATGGGGTTAACTCCACCACAATACAAGTTACAGGCAAATAAAGATAAATTCAATAGATATTTTCAAAAATTCAGATATCCTTCTTTTGGATATACCTATCTCGGTTATAATCTTCTTGACCAAAGATTTGCTGATAAACGTGTTAGAAAAGCATTAACTCATGCAATTAATAAGAAAGATATTATTGCTGGTGTCCTTCTTGGTTATGGAATTCCATGCACCGGTCCATTTCCTTCAGAATCATGGGCTTATAATACACAGGTTAAAGATCTCGAATATAATCCTGATAAGGCAATAGAGTTACTTACTGAAGCAGGATGGAAAAAAGGCAAAAATGGATTACTCCAAAAGCATGGTGAAACATTCTCTTTTACAGTTCTGGTAAATCAGGGCAATGAAGCAAGACTTAAAACTGCACAGATAATTAAGGAAAATCTGAAAAAAATTGGAATTGATATGAAAATAAAGGTTCTTGAATGGCAGGCTATGCTTCATGAATTCATTGATAAAAAACGATTTGAGGCTGTTATTATGGGGTGGGCTCTTTCAAGAGACCCTGATATATATGATATCTGGCACTCCTCAAAAACAAAAGAGGGTGAGTTCAATTTCATTTCCTATAAAAATGAAGAAATTGACAAACTTCTCATTGAAGGAAGACGGACTTTTGATTTTTCAAAAAGGCAAAAAATATATCACAGGATTCACGAAATACTATCAGAAGAACAGCCATGTACATTTCTTTATGTTCCTGACGCCCTTCCAGTTATTCATAAAAGATTTAAGGGAGTCGAAAAAGCACCTATAGGTATATGGCACAATTTCATACATTGGTATGTTCCAAAAAACCATATTGATTGGTATAGTTAAATCAACCTGTCAATTAGTTTGAAAAAAACTTCAACAATTCTTGGATCAAAATGTTTACCCGCCTGATGAAAAATATAGTTCCTTGCATCTTCCTCAGTCCATGCTTTTCGATATGGCCTATCAGATCTCAAAGCATCCCATACATCTACAACTGTAAAAATACGTGCCTCAAATGGAATCTGTTCACCCTTTAGTCCGCGCGGATATCCTTTTCCATCCCATCTTTCATGATGACAGTAAGGAATGTTGATTGCAGGACGCAGAAAAATAATTGGCCAGAGTAATTCATAAGCAAAAACAGGATGTTGATGCATAATTCTTCTTTCTTCTTCGTTTAGGGGGGTTGATTTATGTAGAATATTGTCAGGTATTCCCATCTTGCCAATATCATGTAGAAGAGCTCCTCTCCTAATATGAAGAATTTCATTCTCATTAACTCCCAGAGCCCTTGCCAGATTTACAGACATTTCGGTAACGCGCTGTGTATGTCCTTCAGTCTCTTTGTCACGCATATCAAGTGCACGCGACCATCCCTCGATGGTAGCGTCATAAGCGATTGTCAATTCCAGATTTGATTTCTGCAATTTATTAAATAGATCAGCATTATCTATTGCTATTGCAGCTTGTGCAGCAAGAGCTTCGAAAAATTCAAACCACTCAGGATCAGGTACAAGTTGCGTTCGATGGAATACCTCAAGTACTCCTTTTACCTGTCCTTTTGCTATTAACGGGACAGCATGATGAGCAATAAATACCTCTCCTGCCAATATCTGAGAACGGACACAAGGATCATCTGTTTTCAGTACATTTGGAATACTAATTATACACCGTTCGAGAGCAGCCCTTCCTGCATGTCCTTCGCCTAACCTTAAGCGAGTTTTATTAATAGAGCGAGATCTAAAACCACGACTTGCTGCACATTCTAAAGTTTGAGTAAAAGGATTTAATAGTAGTACTGTAGCAGCATCTGTGTTAAGCTGGGTAATAACATGTTCAAGAAGAACATTAAGTGTTACCCTGATATCTAAACTTGAACTGATTGCCATATCAATAGCGTGAAGAGCAGAAAGACGCTGTAATCTCTGTTCTGTCTGTTCATATAGTGTTATTCTATTTATAGCATTTGCAGCAATTTCACTAATTGCATACAGCAGACGCACTTCGTAATCAGCAATTACAGATTTTCGTCCAATCCATATTGCTCCTATTGTCTGTCCATGTGCGATAAGAGGAACACAAGCAACACATTGTAATTCACCAAGTAATTCAGGCCGCGCAAAACGTTCATCTTCAAAAATATTATTATTGAGATAAGGCTTTCCACTTCCCATAACATAACTACTTATACCCTCATCACTTCTTAATCGAACCCCTACCCAATTAGACCATTTTCCTCTTGCTATTTCGAACACGATTTCTTCAAGTAGAGGGTCACGAAATGCAAGGGCAACTCCATCTGTTCTTAATAGTTCCATTATTTGACCAACTATAATCGGCAACATATCAGTCCGTGTAGTTGATGACCTCAAGGCTGTTGATAGGGTAGCTATAGCTTCCATCTCCTGATATCTTCTTTGTGTAATCTCAACAAAAGAGGCCACTTTCATCTTAGTCCCTGGAATCAAGGACATAACAGCAATAATATCCCTTATTTCGCCTTTTCTATTTATTGCTCTCAGTTCACAATAGGCAGGTTCATGATCTTTAGTTGTAGAAAGTGATTCAGCAAATTCGAGAAACTTGTTTATGTCATCTTTTATTATAAACTCTAAAAATGACTTCTTATATTCCACCTCATTTTTAAAATATCCAGAAAACTTTTCAAATTCTTTATTAGACATAAAGATTATCATGTCTTCCTGGATAATTACTGTAGGGGTTCCTGTATTTTCGAAAATGGTTCGGTATCTTTTTTCAGATTCATGAAGTGCCTTTTCTGCTTTTATACGTCTTCTAATCTCCGTAGAAATATTTTCTATAGTTTCATTTGTAACATACTTTAATGACTCAAGAAGTTCTATTTTAGATTTGCCCATTACCCTTGCATCAAGATCACCCTTAGCCACCCTGTGCAAAACATCAAAATGTTCTGCGAGAACAATGGCAAACTCATGTGAAAGATTAACGATTTCACCTATTTCCTGAGCTGTACTATTAACTATCTGCTTTAATTTACTAATCAAATCTACTTTAGATTTTTCTGATATTCTGACGGTAGGGTCACCTGAGGAGATTTTTCTTAATGCCTCAAATACCTCGGAAAGGCCAATTGCTAATTCAAGACCAATACCTTCGACCTCTTCATCACGTTTTTGAACGATCTTTCTATATTCCTTAAATTGCTTATCTATAACACTCAACGTCTCTCTCATTGAGAAAGTATCCAGATTTAACATTAGAACATCACATTTAAGGCATATCTCAATTTTATCCAGACAATTTCCCTGAATACTACCCCAACAGTAGGTTCCCGAGATCAACCAGCATTTAAAATCTTCTGTTTTATAAGCAGGACATTCTTTTTTTATACATTCAAGTACCTGCCAGCATTTCACTTTAACTCCGTCAGTTCCTTTTATATTTACACTTTTCATATTATACTGTAATTAATAGCTTTTGCTTTAATTGTTTCTAAAATAAAATTAAAATTTAAAAGGCTTCCAAATTTAAGTCTTTTTTTAAATATACAAAATTTAAGCAATTGTAATGCCAGATATATTCACTTTACTAATCCAAAAACATTTTCGAATTCTTTTTCGGGTTTTCTATATATATTTTAATAAGATATGTATTTTCATAACTCTGAATTAATTTAATATTTCACATTAACTATTCTAAATTTTTATGAAAATGAGAATCTTTCATAAATTTTCTTAAAGATAAAGAAAATACATGATAAACTATTTAAAATGAACATCATCCAGGTAGAAAACTTAGTAAAAAAATTCGGGGATATTACAGCTGTTAATAATATATCCTTTGAAGTTAAAGAAGGTTCTATTTTTGGATTTCTTGGTCCAAACGGTGCAGGAAAAACAACTACAATAAATATTCTATGTACATTGCTCAGTCCAACATCCGGAAGAGCACTTATTGCAGGTCATGACTGTATGAAAGAGCCATCAAAAGTTAGAAAAGCAATCGGTATAGTATTTCAGGATACAACCCTTGACAAGGACTTAACAGCATATGAAAATTTGATCTTTCATTCATATTTATATGACATACCAAAGATAGAGATTAAAGATAGGGTAAATGAAGCACTGAAATTTGTTGAATTGTATGATCGCAAAGATGACATGGTTAAAAAATTCTCAGGCGGGATGAAACGCAAACTTGAGGTAGCACGTGGACTTATTCATAAGCCGAGGGTTCTGTTCCTTGATGAACCAACACTCGGCCTCGACCCTCAGAGCAGAACAAATCTCTGGGAATTTATTGCAGAGCTTCCCAAAAAGTATCAAGTAACCATATTCATGACCACTCACTACATGGAAGAGGCAGAGGTATGTGACAGGATTGCAATCATTGACCATGGAAGTATAATTTCAATTGGAAGCCCAGAAGAATTAAAACAGATGCTTGGTGGGGATATTGTCTATATCAAAACAAGTGATAATATGAATGCAAAGCAGGAAATAAAAAATTTATTCGGACTCCATGTATCAGAAAAACAAGATGAATTGTTTATGACATGCCCGATAGGAGATACATGCATCCCTGAAATGATCAGGGCATTGAGTGACAAGGTTCTTTCAGTAAGGATTCAGAGGCCAACTTTAAATGATGTTTTTCTTAAATTAACAGGAAAAACCATAAGAGAAGAAGAAACATCTGACGAAGATTCTATAAAGGAGTCAATTCGTGCATACAGGCGAAGACATTAAGAGATAAATGGAAGTTAATGCAATTTACGTTTTAGTTGCAAGAGAATTGAAAAAGTTTGTAAGGGAAAAAAGTCGTCTTTTTTCTGCGATAGCAAGACCTTTATTATGGCTTTTTATTGTTGGTGCAGGAATATCACGGCTTGTGCCAGGAGATACTGGTATTCCTTATTCTCAGTTTATATTCCCCGGTATTATAGGAATGACAATTCTATTCAGCTCAATCTTCTCCTCCATTTCAATAATATGGGATAAAGAATTCGGATTCATGAAAGAAATTCTCGTTGCCCCGGTTTCGAGATTATCTATTGTTGTTGGTAAGGCTCTTAGTAGTACCATTGTTTCAACTATTCAGGCAATCATCATACTTGCAATGTTTCCTTTTATTGGGCTCAAACTTGGGTTTTTGCAAATTATAACAGTTATCTTTATTTGTGCTTCATTGTCTTTCTGCATCTCAACTTTCGGAATAGTCATTGCAACATTCTATGACAGTTACGAAAGTTTCAGTGTAATTATGAACTTCATTATCATGCCAATGTTCTTTCTTTCAGGTGCTATGTATCCTGTAAAACTCTTGCCTCATATTTTAAAGGTTGTTGCAAAATTGAATCCTTTAACCTACGGTATTGATGCCTTAAAACATGCTATTTTTCCTCATAAGATTGGCATAATGAGCCCTGATTTTTCGATAATTGTCAGCATGTTGGTAATATTTATTACTTCAATATTGTTTGTTCTACTTGGAGGAATACTTTTCGAAAGAAAAGATTAGTTAAACTAAGAGGACAGGTTCTTAAAACTCATATATGCCTGTCCTCTTAGTTTAAATATTTACTTCATTTCAATCTATTTTATCTTTTTGAGTAGAGAATTAATGATATCAGTAAGTGTAATTATGCCGACCAGCTTATTTTTGTCTACTACCGGAACCTGTTTTATTCTGCGGAGTAACATGGTTGAGCCGGCTTTTACTATGGGAGTATCACTGCTAACTGTAATGGGAGGTGCCCCCATTATATCGCTTACTTTCATTTCATATAGCATATGTGCACGCTCTTCAATATACTCGAGATCTGTCATATATCTCTCTTCATCAATAATATCAGGGTAGCGTGGAAGTACAGCTTTAAAAATATCAGCCTTTGTAATAACTCCTACTACTTTCTCATTCTTCATAACAACAAGCCCGTTTGCACGATACTTGTTCATAGCTAAAATACATTCTTTTAATGATTTGTCAGGTTCGATTGTGCGAACCTCTTTTGTCATTATGTCGGCTACTTTCATGCTTTTCACCTCCTTTATATTTAAATAAAATATTTAAAATTAATAAACTTGCTTCTCACCTCCCTATTATAGATTTGAGCATCTTAAATATCTCACAATACCCTAAAAATCAAGGTTCTACAAGAATATAAAAATTTTCTCTTACAGCACCATTGAACACCCTATATAACTTCAGTGTATAATGTTACAGATTTATATCGATTTTGTAAACCTAAAAATTCATTTAAACTCTAAAAATCTGTAAAGTACCTATAAATTTATGAATGAATTTGTCTAAAATATTAAATATAGGATAGGTAGAAATAATAAAAAGCTAATTGTGATATAGCCTAATAGACAGACAATAACAAAACACGAATTTATACACAGACACCATTTAAAGATAAGGAGACAACAGTGTATCCATTTTGTTTAATAGCTAAAACAATCGCTGATGCATGGTTTCAAATTATATATAATCTCTTTGATAAAGCATATTCTCAAAAAATTCAGAAAGGTTCTTTTGAAAATGAGCAGTATAGACTTCAGTATCCTGGTATCGCTGTATTTATTGAACATCCTTCAGATGACATGATACCGATTATGCCACCAAATTCGGGGATACCAGCTCCAACAACACGGCAGTACATTGATGATTATTTCGTCAATTACCTGATGAATCCAGAATTGGCAGAGAATGAAACATATACATATGCAAGCAGGATACAACATAAAATGCCTGATGGCGGAACACAGCTTGAACGTATAATACAAATATTGAAAGAAACACCTCTTACAAATCAGGCTGTTATCGAAATTGCAACACCTGAAGACCTTGATGTTTGTTATGGGAAAGATGGCAAACTTGATCCTCCTTGTTTAAGACTTCTTGATTTTAAAGTTTTACCTTTAAACAATCACTTAGTGCTAACGGTTAGTGCATATTTCAGGTCATGGGACCTGTGGGCAGGCTTTCCTACCAATTTAGGCGGGATAGAACTTCTTAAGCAGTTTATAGCTTCTGAGACAAATCTGAAGAATGGCCCCATCTATGCATATAGCGCAGGAGCTCATATTTATGGATATCAGGAAGAAATTGCAAGATTAAGAACATTAAGACAAATAAAAGTCTAAATGTTATACTGATTACTCGCCGGAAAAGTTATTGAAATAGTCGTTCCTTTATTTTCTTCACTCTCGACTGATACAGTGCCTTTGTGTTCCTGGATAATTTTAAGAGCAAAAGTAAGTCCAAGACCTGGTCCGTAAATTTTAGAGGTAACTAAAGGGTCAAAGATATTCTTGATTTTATCTTTCGGGATACCTTTACCTGTATCTGAAATAAGCACTTCCACTTTTCCTTCATTCAATCTGCTGACAATTTCTAACTTCCTGGGTTCTTTTTCCATTGCTTCAATGGAATTTTTTATTATATTGCAAAAAGCCCTTTTTAAGAGCTTTCTATCAGCTATAATAGGTAAAATTTCATCACTCATATCTGTTTTTACTGTTATGGCTTTATGCTGAAAATCCTGCTCAAAAACTTTTAACGATTCCTGAAGAATATCTTTGATATTTGATTCCTGTTTCATGGAAATAGATAAAGATTTTAATTCTATTAACTGTTTAATCATATTTTCCAGCACCCCTACATCTTCTATTATCATTTCCATATATTTCTTATTTGGATCACCTTCCGGAAGCTTTCCATAAACCTTTCGTGCAAAACCTCCTATGGAAGTAAGCGGGTTTCTAATCTCGTGAGCAACCTGATCCATCATCTGTTCAAGTGCACCTTTCTTTTCTTCTACTACCAATTTCTCGTGAGATGCTTTAATAGAAAGCAGTGACCTAATTCTCGCAGAAAGTTCCTTATAGTCAAAAGGCTTGGCTAAATAGTCATCTGCACCAATATCGAGCCCTTTAACTTTGCTTTCAACCTCTCCTTTAGCGGTTAGCATTAGTATTGGAATATATTTTGTTTTCTCATTAGATTTAAGTTTTCGGCAGACTTCATAGCCATCGATTTTCGGCATCATAACATCCAGAACAATTAAATCAGGATTGTATTCTGCTACTTTCTGTAAACCTTCTTCTCCATTATATGCCTCAGCAGTTTCATATCCTTCGGAAATGAACCTTTTTTTTAATAACTCAACAGTATCAATAGCATCATCAACAATTAATATCTTATTCTTCTTCGCCACCTAATATACTCTCCCATTTTCCTCTAAGATATGCCCTTATCTGTTCAGGAAATTCATGTATATTAATTGGCTTTGAAATATATCCTTCGAATCCTGTTGATATAAATTTTTCCCTGTCTCCTTTCATTGCATGAGCAGTGAGTGCAACGATGGGTATGTTTTTAAACTCCTCCATTTCCTTCAATCTTTTAGTAACTTCATATCCATCTATTTTTGGTATAGAGATATCCATAAGTATTAAATGGGGTTTTTCTGTTACTGCTTTCTCCAATGCTTCCTCCCCATCTTCAGCTTCAATAGTTTGATATCCCTTGTTTTTAAGTATTTTTACAACTAATTCACGACTGTCGAGATTGTCTTCTACAATCAATATCTTACGGGCTATTCTCGGCAGATTCTCGTCCATTTTATCGTAACCTTTCAACCCTGCTTATGGTATCTCTGAGTTCAATTAAAAGGTCTTCTTTTGTAAGCATGCCTTTGTTCAGGATTCCCTGTATTCTACCATTAAGTTCATCTATCTGTTCTTCTGTAAGATCTTTATTCGTAATTATAATCACAGGTATATTCTTAAGATTTTCTTCTTTCTTTAAATATTCAATAACATCAAATCCTACATCAGGAGATGTTGGGTTCAGTACTATAAGATCTGGGATGAAATTTTTTATTGAGTTAATAGCATCATTACTATTATATGTATTCGAAACCTGATAATTTGCCTCTTTTAAAAGGCTTCCGATCAATCTAACTGTTTCCGTATCATTATCAACTATTAGCACACGTTTTATATTTCCAGTTTTCTCGAGATTTTTTATTTTTCTCAAAAAAATCTGTTTTTCTATTGGCTTAACTATATATTCAGTAGCACCAAGACTGAACCCTAGCTTTCTGTCATCCACAATAGTAAGCACGATTACTGGAATATCTTGAGTCTCCGGATGACTTTTTAGCTCTCGTAAAACTTGCCAGCCATCTTTCTTTGGCATCATTATATCTAATGTTATCGCAAGAGGCTTAATCTCCTTCGCCTTCTTAAGTGCATCTTCTCCACTAAGAACTCCAACCACATTATAGTCATTTCTCAGATATTTTCTTATAATATCTATTGCTTCAGGATTATCATCTACAGCTAAAATCGTCTTTTTTTCAGGATATCTTTCAGGAACTTCAATTTCTGCAAAAGCATATTCTGATTCCGGGCAAACAACAATATTTTTTATAAGCTCACACCCTTTGCAAAAATCTACCTTTTCAGGATAGGAAGCTATCTTCATGCCAGCACAATGTGTTCCAAAAATCATCCAACATCTGCCTTCTTTACTTCCATATGCTGGACAACTTGGCTGTCCACATCTCACATATTCCCAGCATTTTAACTTTTTCCCAGCATATTCAGGCTCTTTTAAAAACTTCTCAACCGGTAATCCAAAATACTCTGCAAGACCTTCTGCCATCTTTTCCTCTATTATAGGTTCAGTAGGTTTTTCAAGAACTTCCTTTTTTATAGGAATTGTGAAACAGAATTTACTCCCCTCGCCTAACTTGCTTGTCGCCCAGATCATACCTTTATGTAATGATACCAAGCCTCTCGCAATACTCAGACCAAGACCCGTGCCTTCATATTGACGAACAGTGGTAAGATCTACTTGAACAAATTTGTCAAAAATCTTGCCTAAATCTTCTTCTTTAATCCCTATTCCAGTATCTTCTATACATATCTCAGCAAATATTGGTGACTCCCCCTGTTTAACTCCTCGTTCCGAGATTTTTGCATTTATATTAATTCCACCTTTATGTGTAAATTTAATAGCATTTGAAATGAGATTTATCAGTATCTGTTTTATCTTATCTTCATCTCCATAAATAAGAGGCATGTCTTTCGGTATATTTATGGTAAGAGATAGATTCTTTTGTTCTATAAGTGGTTCAAACGTGGGTAGAACAGACTCAATCAGCCATTTTATATCTATCTCCTTTGGAGACAACTTCATCTTACCTGACTCTATCTTTGAGATATCGAGAACATCATTGATTAACTGCAAAAGATGCCTTGCATTTGCTACAACCTTTTTAAGGCTCTTTTCCTGTTCTTCATTGATAGGGCCATCGACTCCATCAAGGAGTAAATCTGTATAACCAATTATTGCATTCATAGGTGTTCTTAATTCATGAGACATGTTGGCCAAAAAAGTAGATTTCAACTTATCAAGCTCTCTCAATTCTTTATTGGCAGCTTCAAGAAGGGTCAATAATCGTGTTCTTTCATTTAATAAGTCCGTCTTTCTCTTAATCTCTTCTTCCAGTTTTCTGTTAGTAGATGAAACACTCTCAACCATATAGTTAAATGTTTTACCCAGAACTCCAATCTCATCTTCTGTATTTACCTGAACTGATACATTCATATCACCATCTGCAAATTTTTTAGCCTTTTTCGCTAAATTCTCAACGGGTCTTCTTACAAGTTTATTTAACATCAGATAAATTAAGATTATTGCAATAGTTAAACCGAATAAAGTAATTAAAATTGTCCTATTTCTCTGAGCAGCAACAGTAGCATAGACCTTTTCAACACCAACTCTTACAATCATACCTCCTATAACACTTCTTGAAGAACCATGACAATGATAGCATTCCTTTTGATTCAAAATAGGGAATATTGTAACAAGATATTTTTCTCCTGAAATTTCTTTATCCTCAAATGATCTCATACTTTCGATACCGCTTTCTAATATTTCTTTTAAATTTGTAAGTATAATCCTATTTTTAATCGCTTCTTCTACCCTTTTTGTAACAATATCTTCATCGGTAGAATAACTTATTTTCTGATTAAAATCACATATAAAAACATCAATTTCGTCAGTACGCTCTTTTATGTCTAATAAAGTTCTTTTAACACCTTCTTTATCGCCAACTCTCATAGGATGTTTAATTCCAGCATATGTAGATACCGCTGTTTCTTTAGCGAGCATTGTCATTAGCTCTACTCTGTCTTTTGTTCCAAAATATATTCGCATATATATTTCGACCAATATTAGAGAAATTATTATGACGACTATTGCAAATGTTATCTTATTACCCAGAGATTTTTTTATATAACCAAACATTTTATTTCCGAACTCTTTTTAACAAAATATTATTTATTGAAATTAAATTTCTAATGCGCCCCTCCATGAATCAATGGTTTGTATCTAAAAGCTTTAACTCTCTCCTCTGTGTGACATACTTCACAATCTTTTATAGTCAACTGTCTTTTTATATAATCAGGGTTTTTTGTTTTTATTTGTAATTCTCCAGGTCCATGACACACCTCACAGCCTGCATTTTTAAGATGTGGTGTCTTTTCAACACTTATAAATCCACCTGGCTTGCCATATCCGGTAGTATGGCAAAAATAACAACCTTTAAGTTCCTCTTCAGTCAACTTATCTTTCAATCTCTCTATGCTCCTATAAGATGTCGCCTTCTTTGCATAGGTTTTAAAGCTCTGATATTCATTATTATGGCATTCCATACAGGCTTCTGAACCTACATATATGGGAACTTCCTTTTTATTTTCTCCCAGGTTTAAAGATGGATTTGATGTGATTAAAAAAATAGCTGCCCAAATAATAAAGAATTGTCTGGTATGAACTTTTATAAAATGTATCATATTAGATATTATTTTCTTTTATTATCTAAAAAAATTCAACTAATCTTGTTATATAATAATTCATGTCTTTTATAATAGCTATGGCTGGTAAGGGCGGGACAGGAAAAACAAGTCTTGCTGCCCTCACAATCCGATATATTATTGAAAAGAAGAAAATGCCTGTACTTGCTGTTGATGCAGATCCAAATAGCTGTTTAAATGAAGCTCTAGGTGTAGAAGTGTTAACAACTATAGGAAAATTACGTGAAGAATCTCTTCAGGTTATTAGAAGCGGTTCTGAAAGGCCTGGGGGTATGTCTTTAGAAGAGATATTTGATTATCAGATACAGCAGTCTATTACAGAATCAAAAGGTTTTGATCTGATAGTAATGGGAAGACCTGAAGGCCCCGGATGCTATTGTGCAGCAAATAATATAATAAGAAAATATACAGATAAGCTTGCGGAAACATATCCATATATCATTATTGACAATGAAGCAGGGATGGAACATCTAAGCAGGAGAACAACCCATAAAGTCAATTTGCTTTTTATAGTAAGCGATCCCTCTCTGAGGGGTATCCAGACAGCAAAGAGAATTAATTCTTTGATTGATGAACTTCAGCTTGATATTGAAAAACGCATAATAATAATTAATAAAGTATCTGAAAAAGATGGATTGGAATTAAAAAATTTTGCACATGGTTTAGGATTGGAGATTGAAGGTCTAATACCAAATGATGAAACAATTTTTAATTATGATCTTAAAGGAAAAGCGGTATTTGAGGTTCCAGAAAATTCACCAGCTATAATAACTCTTTTCAAAATACTCGACGCACTTAATATACCTTAAATTTGCCATACCTATTTACGTTTTCACATTCCTCATAAATTCAGCGACTTCTTCAGGAACGGCTGCATTATAGTAAATCCCGGAGCCAAGTTCAAAACCTGATGCCTGTACAAGACGTGGGACTATACTTATGTACCAATGAAAATACTCATTTCCAGAATTTTTAATGATTTCTGAACGTATAACTAAATTATAATCCGGATTATTTAAACCAAAATACAACTTAGATAATATCGTTTTAAGGTTACATGCTAAATCTGCTATTTCCTCTTCATGCAAATGTCCAAACGCAGATTGATGTCTTTTAGGAAATATCCATATATGAAATGGCGATAAAGCTGCATATGGAATAAATGTAACAAAATGGTTTGAATTAAGTATTATTCTTCTTCCATCATTCAGCTCATCCTTAAGTGAAACACACATAAGGCATTCACCTGTAAGATCAAAATGTCTCCTGACCTCAGATATTCTATCCCTCACCTGAAGTGGTGTGACAGGGGTGCCTATAATCTGAGAGTGTGGATGCACCATAGAAGTTCCTGAGGCTATCCCCTGATTTTTGAATATAATTACATGTTCGACTGAAGGATTGTTGCTTAATTCAATGAATCTCTCCTTATAAACTCTGAGAACATTTGATATATCTCCGACAGACATAAGGGCTATCATCGTATTATGCACGGGTGTTTCTATAATAACCTCATGTCTTCCCACACCATTTACAAGATGCTTGAGTCCTTCATTCGTTCTAAATTTCTCGCCTTCATGGGAAAGTACTGCAAATTTATTAGGTATAACCCTTATGAGCCATTTATTATTGTGTTGAATTCTCATGATTTCAGGAGGGGTCTTATGTTCATTCCCAGGACAGAAAGGACATGTATCAACAAATTCAGGAAATATTTTTTTATCTCTTTTCTGTATGAAATCCTTTGGTTTTCTGGTTCTCTCTGTTGAGATGATGACCCACTCACGAGTAATGAGATTCAATCGGAGTTCAGACATGATAAAAAATAATATCATAATTTCTGATTATATTTAAATATTAAAAATCTATATAAAATAATTATATTTAATACCATTTATTTTCTTGACAACTATATTTTTTGTGTTATATTTTATCTATAAAATATGATTAAGTTTATATGTATTTCTGAAGTGCGGGGGGAAAAATTTTTTTCATTTCAAATATTCTTCAATATATTAGTTAAGGTCTCTTTTAAACATTTTATTAACCCTTAAGAAAGGAGGTTTTCATGAGTGTCCTTACAAGGAGAGATTTCTTGAAGTATTCTGGAGTCGCTGCTGCTGGACTTACACTAAGTCAACTCGGATTTGATCTCACGCCCACGGAAGTCTATGCTGCAGAACTTCGAACATCACTCCGGATCAAAGATGCCAAGGAAACTCCGACTATCTGCTGTTATTGTTCAGTAGGTTGCGGAATCTTGGTATCAACAGACAAGAAAGGAAAGGTAATTAATGCTGAAGGTGATCCTGATCATCCTATCAGCGAGGGTGCGCTTTGCGCAAAGGGAGCTTCGAGTTATCAGATTGCTGTAAATGAGAATCGTTTGAAAAAAGTACGCTATAGAGCACCTTACAGTGACAAATGGAAAGAGGTTAGCTGGGACTGGGCACTTGATAAGATTGCAGCAAACATTAAGAAAAGTCGCGATAATAGCTTTGTAGAAAAGAACAAAGACGGCAAAGTCGTCAACCGAACAGATGGCATTGCATCTGTTGGCAGTGCAGCAATGGACAATGAAGAATGCTGGCTTTACCAAAAATTCCTCAGATCACTTGGCCTTGTTTATATTGAACATCAGGCACGTATATGACATAGCGCCACTGTTGCGGCTCTGGCAGAGTCGTTTGGACGCGGTGCAATGACAAATCATTATATCGACTTCCGCAATGCAGACGTCATTCTCAACATGGGTGGCAATGTCGCAGAAAACCATCCTGTTTCATTTAAATGGATACAGGCAGCACGTGAAAAAGGTGCTATCTTCATTCATGTTGACCCCCGCTATACTCGTACATCAACAAAAGCTGATATATTTGTTCGTTTACGTTCAGGAACTGACATTGCCTTTTTGGGCGGTATGATTAAGTACATATTGGATAATAATCTCTATGATGAGTTTTATGTAAAAAACTATACAAATGCATCTTTTATCGTAAATCCTAAATACAATTTTGATGACGGACTTTTTTCCGGATATGACCCAAATAAACGTTCATATGATCAATCCACCTGGGCATTAGAAAAAGATGAAAATGGAATTCCAAAAAGAGATATGACTTTACAGCATGAACGTTGTGTATTCCAGCTTTTGAAAAAACATTATTCAAGATATACTCTTGAGAAGGTAACAGCGATAACAGGGACTCCTCAGGAAGACCTTGAAAAAGTCTATAAAGTTTATAGTTCCACAGGAAAACCTGACAAAGCAGGGACAGAGCTTTATGCAATGGGGTGGACGCAACATACTGTTGGTGTTCAAAATATCCGCGCAATGTCTATTATTCAGTGTCTTCTTGGAAATATGGGTATAGCAGGCGGCGGTATAAATGCATTAAGAGGCGAATCCAATGTTCAGGGTTCCACGGACCAGGCATTGCTTTATCACATTATTCCAGGATATTTGCCGACGCCAAGAGAACAATGGCAGACACTGGAAGATTATAATAAAACCACTCCTTCAACAAAAGATCCGAGAAGTGTTAACTGGTGGAAAAATAGACCTAAATATTTAGCAAGTCTTTTGAAATCTTTCTATGGCGAACATGCAAAAAAGGAAAATGATTTTTGCTATTCATGGCTTCCAAAACTTGACAAAACACAGGATGCTTCATGGTTAAATCTTTTTGATGAAATGTACAAAGGAAAATTTACAGGCTTTTTTGCATGGGGCATGAATCCAGCATGCTCAAGTGCAAATGCTGG